>NZ_JSWE01000097.1 GCF_000815465.1 Candidatus Jidaibacter acanthamoeba
GATAAACTTAAAGTATGGGAAGAATATTATAATAAACAAAGATCACATAGCGCTTTACAAGGTAAAACACCTTGGGAAAGATATAAGGAGTTAGAAAACAAAATTCCCTCTTTAGATGAAATACAGGTGAATTATGAGCTAAATCAAGAAAGTTTTGTTATTCAAAACTACAAGTACGACCAAGCAATAAGAGCATTAAAGAAGAAGTAGCTAATATATTTAGGGGAAAAACAATATAAAAACTGAAATAATAGTTGAAGATTGGTAATGATGTCTATGAATCAGAGAGGCACATATTAATCAAGAGTTAATCTTATATTCCAATGGTAACTAGGTATATGAATCACACAACTAAAGAAGCTCTCTGCAACTGCATTATCATAACAATTACCTTTAGCACTCATACTACAGCTGATTTGCTTCAAAGCTAAGATTTTCTGAAATTTACCGCAAGTGTATTGGCTACCTCTATCAGAGTGAAATATCAAGCCATGATTTATATCTCTTCTGCTTATAGCCTGGTCAAAAGCTTTGATTATGAGATTAGTATCTATTTTAGAGTCTAGTGCCATACCTACAACTTTTTTGGAAAACAAATCCAATATTACTGCCAAATATATCCACCCCAAAGAAGTAGGTATATATGAGATATCGCTAACCCACTTTTCATTAGGTTTATTACACCTGAAATCTTGCTTTATCAGATTTTCTTTTATTTCTCTAAGAGCAGGTTTATGCCTTATCTTATATCCGCCTTTTCTTTTTGCCTTAATATTATGTATTCTCATTAAGCGCTCTACTCTTTTCCTGTTTACCTTTTCTCCTTTTAATCTCAGTTCGGCATAAATCCTCGGGCTTCCGTAAGTACTGCGACTATAGCTATATATCGCCTTAATTTCCGTTACTAACCTTAAATCTTTATCTTCTTTTCTCTCAATCTTACTATTTAAATATTTGTAATACCCGCTACGCGATACTTTTAACATTTTAGCCATCCTCTCAAGTTTAAATTTATCTTTATATTTCTGCATAAATTTAAACCTTTCTACTTTTTCCCTGAAAAGATGGCTAAGGCCTTTTTTAATATTTCTCTTTCTTCTTTTAGAATAAGATTTTCTTTCCTTAGTGCCTTTATTTCTTCTTTATTTAAGCTGCTTTCACCCCCTAAGCTCTCTCTTCCTTTCATCCATAGAGCCAATGTACTCCTAGGTATCGACAAATCTCCCGATATTTCACTATATGTTTTGCCGCTATTTCTAACTAGCTTAACTGCTTCTTCTTTAAATTCCTTACTGTATTTTCTCAGTTTACTCATTCCTT
>NZ_JSWE01000098.1 GCF_000815465.1 Candidatus Jidaibacter acanthamoeba
AATTTCTTCTTCATGATAATTGCCGCTCTTATACATAGAAAACCCTAAATGACTATGGATAGTAGCTAACCTATGACTCCTGCCTTCTAGGAAGGCTCGTTGTTGTAATATACTAATTACATTTTTATTGAATATTATGGCTTCATAATATTTTCCTGAGCCCCTGTAAGCATCGCCAAGATTAATATAAATGTTAATTAAATCTTCAGATAAATTAAAATGACTTTCACCATTGAAAGGATAAAATTTATGCTCATTATACTTATTAGCTAAGGGCTCAAGTAATTCTATAGATTCTCTATATCTTTCAAGTTTATTATAAATTTTACTAAGGTGCGCAATATACTCTAGATTCGAATTTATATAATCGCTTTTTATTTTCTCTTTTAAAAGAATAATGGCTTCATCATATTCATATAATTCTTCTAAAATATACACTTTATTTATAATTTTAGCTTTTTCATCATGCAATATGCTATTTTGTCTGAATATGTTTGCCCTTCCATCTGTATCAACAAAAACTCTAGTTAAATCATATAAGCTTATCAAAGTATTATGTATACTAAGCAAAGACTCTTTATCTGGAGTATCATTATTAATTTCAGCCAAAGGCTTTCTTGTTAAGAGTAATATCTCATCTTGTCTATTTGCCTTTAAATAGGTTCTAAGTCGCAATTCTTGTACATAAGCGATTGCATATTTTACTTCATTAATAAATTCAGAATGCAAACCTGTTTGTGCTTCTGCTACTAGAGCCGCTACTCTATCTAGTGTACTATTTTTCTCAATATTATAAAATAAAGCCAGATTTTCAAA
>NZ_JSWE01000099.1 GCF_000815465.1 Candidatus Jidaibacter acanthamoeba
AAAACTCACTTAACTCACATGGGTAAAGGGAAAATATACTTTAACTTTGATTTGATCAACAAAGCCGTTTTTTGTTAGTTTTTCTTCATCTTCAGTATTTAACTTTAGTCTTTTTGATTTAAGTTTTGGCATTATACGTGATAAGACAGTTTCCTCAGGATAAGGTGACTCTCTCTTTTTTAACCACTGATTCAAAGTAAATCTTTTGTTGCCGTCAGCTGCCTGGCTTGCCTCTTTATTTGATAAAGATATTATATCTTGTCTTTTCTTCTCTTGGGGACCTTCATCTTTTTTTTCTAAATGAAGCGGTATATTATTTTGCTGCTGTTCTTCATTTTTAATTTCTTTTTCCAACATCTTGCTCACCTCGCCTGTCTCAACATCGAGAAAAAAACCTGAATAATTCCACTTAGAATTAATTTTAGCGCCTGAAAAAATTATTAGTTCTTTATTTTGACTTATTTCTTTAATAAAATTCATATATATTTTAATATGTTTTTTTGATTTTTCAGAAGAGTCGCCTCCAAGAAACCCTACTCTTAATCGATCAGCTTTACTTTGTCTCTCTGCGTAGTCCGGAAATGAAGTAGAGATTATATCGTGTAATTGTTTTATATCTATACTACGTACTAATGCCGTAATTTTTTTTATTGGATCGTGGATTGTTAATGCCGTATCCTGCACAAGGTGTTGGGTAAACAAAAAGTATGTTCCTTCACCAGCTTTTGCTATACCTATTGTTCCGGATTGTACTTCTTTCATTTTACTATTCCTGAATATTTAATTATAAATATATATGACTCTTTATAAACTATATTTACATAAAAAACTTTTAAAAATAAATAATAATTTATTATTTATGCTTATTACCTTGCAACTCCCTTAGTGAGCGAGTTGGCAACTTTACTACAAAAAGATTTTTTAGTTTTGGTATTATCCGTACCAAAAGAATTAACCTGACCGGACGCTTCTTCTTTTTGTTCTTGCTGTTTTGGTTGCCTTGACTCAAGTGTTTTTGCTCCAATTTGCTTCGCTTATCTTGTCTATGGTCTTTCTTATGCTCTTCATCCTCATCTTCATCTCTAATTTTACCGAGAATGTCCTCCTCTTTACAGGATAATTGAACTTTCTTTCTTTTTCCTGTTATAACTTCTTGCTCTATCTGCTCTTCTTCAAGTGTACTAATACTGTGGTTGGTCGTATACTCAATAAGCTTTTCCCCTTAGCTCATCAGTTCAAACGGTACCGTCAACTTAAAAATATGCAAGGAATATATTATTAAAAGAGTGGTGAAATAGTTTGAGTTTTCTAATGTATAAGAGGCATAAGTATCCTTCTGAAATAATAAGATATGTGGTTATGCCATATCATAGGTATTGTTTAAGCCTGAGAGATATATCTGAAATATTGTTATACAGGAGCATAGAAGTAAGCCATGAAAGCATCAGGGAATGGAATAAGAAGTTTGGGCCAATAATAACAAATAATATACGCAGGAGAAGGCAATATACTGCCCAAGGCAAGTGGCATTTAGATGAGATGAGAGTAGTCATAGGAGGAGAAGTTTATTGATTATATCGAACAATAGATAGTAATGGAGAAGAGTTAGATATTTTCCTGCAAAAGAGAAGGAATACCAAAGCAGTTAAGAGGTTTTTTAAGAGGCTACTGAAGAGATGTGGTTTTGTCCCGAGGGTCATAATAACTGATAAGTTAAGGAGCTATGGTTCTACTAAGCAGTTTATACTTAAATCTACTGAACATAGGAAACATAAGCGATTAAACAATATAATAGAAAACTCGCATCAACCCACTAGGCAAAAAGAGAGACTGATGAGGAAATTTAAGGACCCAGGAGCTACACAGCTATTTTTATCATCATGTGGTCAATTATTAAACTTATTCAAAGTAGGTAGGTATAAGTTTAAAGCAGAAAATTACAGGCAAAAAATGAAAGCAGCTTTTACATTATATAATGATGCTGCCTCTCAATACTGCCATGCTTAATACATAATAAGTTCTTTACCCAATAGCATAATATCTGCCTATATAACTTAAGTTGATGGTGCCGGGATACTAAATTTCTTCCAATAAAAGGTATTAAGCAGCTTTCCTACTTTCCTATAGAATCGGAGCTTAGCATATTTCCTGAAGAACGAATTTCTCTTATTCTATTTACCCATAAACTTACAACTTTATCTACCACGCGCTCTGAAAAGTGAGGATATACTTGAGCATTTGTTGTATCATTATGTTTAAGCTTGGGATGCTCAAGATAGAAGTAAGCAATTTTATTTAAGATTTCATTAGGTATTATTATCTCTTTGGTTTCTCCCATTACCATAAGCCCAGCTGATTTATAAGAGTTATAGAATGATGCTACATAATCACCCAGCGGTGTTGATAATTTGCTTTTGATAAATCTTTTTTCAACATAATAAACATATGCATCTTGGATAGATAGGTTTTTTAATTCCATAGTTGTTTCAAAATTCCCAAAATATCTAGAAAATTTGGAGACATCTATAATATCAGAAATAAATGTAATATAATTTTGTTGAAGATCAGAATTATTAATACCGGATATAAATGAATAAGCATTATATCTTATATTAAAACATGCATTTAATTGGGTATAAATATAATCATCTATATCATCATCTATTACTGGAGGATGTACTCGATGGTTGTTTATTATATCTATTGCCAATCTGTATTGGTGACCAACTATAGCTTTTATTACAGCTTTATCTTTATCCGCTCCTAGATTTAGCAACCATTCCACCAGCTCTTTATGCCCATATTGAGCAGCTCCTTTTACAGCCTTGTCTTTACATGCTCCTTGGCTTATCAACCA
>NZ_JSWE01000100.1 GCF_000815465.1 Candidatus Jidaibacter acanthamoeba
AGTTATTTGCTTCTACCAACATCTATCTCCAATTTCTATTCTTTGCAACACAACCATTTTTTTAATATAAGGCCTCTAAAATAAATTTTAGTGAAATAAAAACTTTCTTATTTATAGATATAATAAAGGCTTTAATGCCTTGGATGAAATTGAGCAATTTGGTTATAAATCAGTTAAGTATTAAATTATTAAACATTTTTACAAAGCTTTATCTTGAAGTTCTATCCAAGATTTGTAATTATGTATATAGGATCAATATTTTATTGTTAATATGAGTGAATCAAACCCTTTAAAAAATTTCAAAGTTCAAAAAGGTAAAGAGCATAATTTAGAAGTTGCCGGTAAACAAATTAAGAAATTTAATATTTATCGTTATAATCCGGATGAAGATAAAAATCCGCAGGTTGATACTTATCATATTGATTTAGATAATTGCGGCCCTATGGTCTTGGATGCTTTAATAAAAATTAAAGATGAAGTAGACAGCACTCTCACATTCAGGAGATCATGCAGAGAAGGTATCTGCGGCAGTTGCGCAATGAACATTGATGGTACTAATACTTTAGCGTGTACAAAAGCGATATGCGATGTTAAAGACGATGTAAAAATTTATCCTCTGCCGCATATGCCGGTTATAAAAGATTTAATACCTGATCTTACGCATTTTTATGCGCAGCTTAGATCGGTTGAGCCGTGGTTAAAGACTGAGCAGGACGGTGCATCAGGTAAGGAAAGGCTACAATCGCCGGAAGACAGAGAAAAACTTGATGGTTTATATGAATGCATATTATGTGCTTGCTGTTCAACCAGCTGCCCGAGTTATTGGTGGAACGGTGATAAATATTTAGGCCCGGCAATATTATTACAAACCTACAGATGGATAATTGACAGTCGAGATGAATTCACTGGAGAAAGGCTGGATGATTTAGAAGATTCTTTCAAGCTTTACAGGTGTCACACCATTATGAATTGCACCAAAACTTGCCCTAAAGGTTTGAACCCGGCTAAAGCTATTTCAAAAATTAAAGAAATGTTAGTTGAAAGACAGCAATAGTTTTGTTATAGAGAAATCAAAAGTATGCAGACTTTCATGAAAAAATTTAATAAACATTTACTGACGATATCTTTAATCGCTTTTCTTAGTGCTTGTAATTCGAGTAAAAAAGATGCGGATAATAAAGTTGCACATAATCCCTCCGAACTTTATAGTGAAGGGAATCTGGCAATAAAAGAAAGCAAATATAAATCAGCGATAAAAAGCTTTGAGACTATAGAAAGGGAGCATCCGGCCTCACCGCTTGCTCCTGAAGCGACCGTAAAAAAAGCTTATAGCTTCTATTTGGATGATGAATTCGATGATGCCATATTTACCATTGAAGATTTTTTAAAGCAGTATCCGAGTCATCATAGCGTTGCATACATGTATTATTTAAAAGCGTTATGCTATTATGATCAGATAGTTGATATCGGAAGGGATCAACAGCTGACAAGGGAAGCTTTAGAGGCATTAGAAGAAGTGGTTACCCGTTTTCCGGATTCCGAATATGCCAATGATGCTAAACTAAAAATTGATTTAGCATTTAATCAACTGGCGGGTAAAGAGATGAATATCGGTTTATCTTATTTACATAAAGGTAATTTAATTGCAGCTTTAAACCGATTTAAAGTAGTGGTTAGTGAGTATGATACAACCATATTCGTGCCCGAAGCGCTTTACAGGATGACGGAAATTTATTATTCGCTCGGCGCAATTGACCAAGCAAAGAAATATGTATCCGTACTCGGGTATAATTATCCGAACAATAAATGGTATAGCAAAGCTTATAATTTACTTGAATCCAATATCAATGAGCCGCAACCCTCAATCACTAAGAGAATAATCAGTAAAATATGGTAAATGGAGTTATGAATAGCCAGCTATACAGTATATCCCCGATTGAGGTCGGTATCATCCATTTTATAGGGATCGGTGGTATCGGTATGAGCGGAATGGCGGAAATATTAAAAAATCTCGGCTATCAAGTGCAGGGCTCGGATATAAGCGATTCCTATGTAACCGAGCGTCTGGAAAAATTAGGTATACCTGTATTCATCGGGCACAAAGAAGAAAACGTTAAAGATGCTGCGATTATAGTTAGGTCAACTGCGATCAATCCTTTTAATCCGGAGATAATCGCGGCCAAAAATCTCAATATACCGATTATTAAACGTTCGGAAATGCTAGCTGAAATTATGAGGTTTAAGCATTGTATAGCAGTTTCTGGAACTCACGGAAAAACTACTACTACTTCCTTGGTAGCTAAAATGCTTGAAGAAGCCGCCTTAAACCCGACCGTCATTAACGGCGGTATAATTAACGAACTTGGTACTAATGCCAGATTAGGTTCAGGCAAATTCCTGGTAGCTGAAGCAGATGAATCGGATGGTACATTTATCAGTATCCCTGCTTTTGTTGCAGTTGTAACTAATATAGATCCCGAGCATTTAGATTATTACGGCAGTTTTGAAAATGCAAAAGATGCATATTTTAAATTTATTGAAAACTTACCTTTTTATGGTTTCGGGGTGCTTTGTTTCGATCATGAAACAGTAAGAGAGGTCGCTGCAAGGGTTACTAATCGGTTAATCATTTCGTATGGTATCAAAAATAAAAATGCTGATCTAGTGGCCGTAAATATTAATCAAGCTCTTGAAGAAATAACATTTGATGTCAAAATATCAGAAACTTTACAAAAACACTTGAAGATAGATTTCAACGAGATTAAAGATATTAAGCTTAGTATCTCGGGAGAACATAATTTACTTAACTCATTAGCAGCAGTGGTCGTTGCTTTAAAGCTTAACATCAGCAAAGAGTTAATCCAAAAAGGATTAAGCACTTTTCAAGGTGTAAAAAGAAGATTTACTAAGGTTGCGGAAATAAACGGCATTTCTATTATTGATGATTATGCGCATCATCCTATAGAAATTAAGGCTACTTTAAAAACTGCCCGTAAAATTGCCGATGACAAAAGTTCTAAAGTGATAGTAATCGCTCAGCCGCACAGATATTCAAGGCTAAAAGATTTAATGGATGAATTTAGCATTTGCTTTAAAGAAGCCGATGTTTTATATATATCGGAAGTCTATCCTGCGGGTGAAGAGCCTATAAATGGAGTTGACTCTCAAGCACTAGTACAAAATATCAAAAAAACTACCGGTCAGGAAGTTTATTTATTACCTGATCATAACCAAATAGCATCAATACTGAAAAGCACTATACAACCAAATGACCTGGTAATTTTTCTAGGTGCCGGGAATATAACTAAATGGGCATACCAATTGCCTGAACAATTAGCAAATTTACAAAAAATTAAAGTTGCTTAAAATATGGGAGAAAGCTTTGATTATGAATAACATTTTAAAGAAAATGGCTTTTTTGATAGGATTTAGTTCATTAACTATACCCTATGTATCTAATGCTTATTCTATAGCGGATGCAATAAGGGCTTCAAGGGCTAACAATCTGGATATTAAAGCAAGTAGAGATGATTTACAATCTACTAAATCCCTAAAGTATAAAGCCTTTGCCGGAGTTATGCCCAACATTAATGCTGAAAGTAATTTTACTAACACAGATCATAAATCGCAAGCATATAAGGATAGGGTACAAAACCCAAATAGAAGTGAATTCTCTCTTAACGTAGTACAGCCTTTATTTAGCGGCGGGAGCACTTTATTTGATTTAAATTATGCAAAAAACTCAATTGATTCTGCTCAAGCCAGTCTGTTAAACACTAAAGAAAAAATAATTTTAAGTACCATTGATGCTTATGAAGATTTGCTAACTAAAAGAGAGCTATATAACTTTAGTATTAAAAAAGAAGAAGCAATAAGCAATCATTTAGCGGCAACCCAAGCTAAGTTGGAACTAGGGGAAGCAACTATTACCGATGTTTCTTTAGCTGCTTCAAGGCTTGCCATGGCAGTTTCGGAAAAAGCAAAAGCAAAGGGAGCTGTGATTGCAGCTGAGGCTAACTTTACTGCCATAACCGGAGATGCGGTTCCTGCCAAAATGGAGCCGATTAAACTAAATAAAATGAGTATACCTGCTAACCTTGAGCAATTCATGGAAGCGGCTATACAAAAAAATTCTAATATTAAAAAAGCTAAAAGTGAAGCTAATGCTGCTAAAAATCAAAAACAAAAAGCATTTTCCGCGCTTTCTCCTAAAGTGAATGCATTTGCTCAGTTTAATCGAACTGATGACCTTAAAATTGCCAGAAGTGACGGTGATACTTACGGCATACAAGTTAAGGTGCCTATTTTCCAGGGTGGAGCTGAATATGCGGATATTAGGAGTAGTAAATATCAAGAGCGCAAAGCGCAACACCTGCATGACTCTACAGTTACTGCGATTACTCAAAAAGTTATACAGGCATGGAGTGAATATTATACTACTAAAGCAGTTATTGAATCTTCGGCTAAAGCTGTAGTGGCAGCGCAAGATGCATTATTCGGCACTGAAGAAGAAGCTAAAGTCGGTACAAGAACTACGCTTGAGGTATTGGATGCTGAAAATGATTTGTTTGAAGCTAAAATTAATAATACAAAAGCTCATAAAGATAATGTAGTTGCTTTATTTAATATGCACGCACTCATGAGCACCTTAAATCAAATGGATTTTGCGAATTATTAATCTGTTTATAATTTTATCCGGTAAATTTTTAGTTAAGTTATATTTAAAATAGCTTAAAATTAATGTGTTTGTGCTTTTTTAAGCGGTGTAATGATTTATTATTCTACTTTTTACAAAAGCAGAGATTGAGGTTTAAACGATAAGCGCTTATAATACCGGAATGAAATAATGGTAGTATAACTTGAAAGATAAAAGCTTTAGAAACACAAAACAAAAACTTAAAACAGCTAAGGGAAGAAAAATCGGTTCAATTAATTGGTTGCAGCGCCATATAAATGATCCTTACGTGAACCTTTGCAAGAAGAAAGGGTATAGATCAAGAGCTGCATTTAAGTTGCTTGAAATAGATGAAAAATTTAAAATTTTAAGCAATGCGAAGAGTATAATAGATCTGGGAGCAGCTCCGGGCGGATGGCTACAGATTGCAAAAGAAAAGGCGAATAAAGCAAAAATTATCGGGATAGATTTAAAAGAAATTGAGCCGGTAGAAGGGGTGCTTTTAATTGAAGGTGATTTTTTGGAACTAATTGACAATAATGAATTCCAAGGAGCTTTACCTGATAAAGTTGATGTCGTGCTCTCCGACATGGCGGCTAATGCATGTGGTGATAGGCAGATTGATCACTTAAGATTAGTTGAGCTTGTGGGGTTCGCTTTAGAGTTTGCAGTTAAAAAATTAAATAAGGGCGGATGTTTCGTTGCCAAACTTTTAAAAGGCAAGGAAGAAAAATTCCTTCTTGATGAAGCAAAAAAACATTTCCAGACAGTTAAATACTTTAAGCCGGATGCAAGCTATGATGATTCATCAGAAGTATACCTAATAGCTTTGAAATTCAAGAATCAACAAGCAGAAAATTTATAAGCATACTATTATTACTCAACAAGCAAACAAAAACTTCTCATATTTTTAATTAGATGCTAATTTGGTAGTTAAATATCTCAGAATATAAAATAACCAAATGAAAATTTTAAATGCAATGTTGGGTAAAGGGCTTGGCGGAATTGAGCAAGCTTTTTTAGATTATACTAACGCTCTCACTCAAGTAGGCTGTAAAGTCGTTCAAATTATTAACAAGAATGCGGAAATAAAAAAATACTTAAAAGAGGATTTTTATCCTGTTTCAAATTTCTCAAAATATGATCCTTTTACTATTATTAGGCTTAAAAAAATTATAAAGACTGAAAAACCTGATTGCATTATTACGCATGGTAATAGAGCAGCAAGAATACTTCAATTCGCTGCAAATAACGTTCCGATTATCTCACTATGTCATAATTATAGTTTTAAACAATTATTTAAAAGCAAGGCTATAATCACTGTCGCAGAAGACTTAAATGAAAAAATAAAACAAATGGGCTATAAAAATGTATTTACTATACCCAATATGGTTGAAATTAATGACGATAATAAATTTATAGTTCCTCAATTTTATAACCCTCCGATAATTGGTGCGGTCGGCAGATTTGTAAAGAAAAAAGGTTTTGATGTATTTCTAAAAGCTTTATCACTATTAGAGCAAAAAAAAGTTGAGTTTAAAGCTATCATAGGAGGAGAGGGTGAAGAAAGAGAAAATCTGGAAAAGATGGTTAGGACTCTACAACTATCTGATAAAGTAAAGTTTATAGGATGGGTGGAAGATAAGGAAAGCTTTTATAAAAGTATAGATATCTTTTGCCTTCCTTCATTGCATGAGCCCTTCGGAATAGTAGTCTTAGAAGCATTTAAATATTCGAGACCAGTCATTTCAACTAAAACGGAAGGACCGAGCAATATTATTACCGATCGACTAAACGGATTGTTTGCAGAGAATGATAATCCTCAAAGCTTAGCGGATAAAATTGAGCTTTTAATTAAAAATGAAGAGCTTGCAATCAATCTAGCTAGAGAAGGTTTAAATTTAGTTAAAGCAAAGTATAGTTCTAAGGTGGTAGGAGAGCAGATTATACATACTGTAGCAAATATTTTAAAAACTTTAAATTAACGTACATAGTACTTGATATATAAGCAATGTTTTTTATTGCTGATATTGGTTTTTACTGATAATATCGGCACAATTTATCTTAAGAAAACATTAGTGCATAATTTAATTAATTATGACATACTTTAAATATATAAGGGGAAAGGGTAATTAATCATGGACTTAATTAGTGAATATGATGTATCTGTAGATCTGTTTTTTTTAGCTTTAAGTAGTGGTTATTGCCCTAACTATCAATACTATAATGATATTCTAAACGTTCAATATGATGATATCGGGTCATTTTTTAATTTAAAAAATTTAATAAGTTCAAACGGTACCCAACCAATCTATTGGAATGAATTCAGCAGCCTTTATAATAACCGGTTTAGCGATGGGCTTCTAAATAATATTCCTACATCTTTGACCTTTGAAGAAGAAAGCGAAGAGGTACCCGGTGAAGCTTATAATTATAATCCGTGGGTAACAAAGCTATATAACGCGACGCAGTTTCTAGCTTCGATTTCAGTACTCGCTTTAAGTTATAAATACATAAACCCTAACATTATAAATCTGACTGCTTCAGCGTTAATTATATCGGGTGCAGGGCATATTGCTTCCGAATACTTTGATGGAGTGACAGGTGAAATCGGAAGTTTTGTTAATAATAATGCGGTAAAAGTTTTTTCCGGTATATATAGCTGCTTTGTGACTGAAAAAGTTTTATTCTATAGCGGATGGAGTAAAAATGATTCTATTTATTTCAGTTCGGCTAAAATTATTACCAGCTTAGGTATGCCGCTAATCTCTAGTGCATATAGCTATTTAGAAAACACACTTGAAGAAAATATATCTAAGAATTTAAATTTAGAAAGCTCCATAACCTGCAATGAAGAGGCTGAAAACATACTTATAAGTGAGAAATTACAAGCAGACTTTAAGTATCAAGCTAAATTCCATTTAAAAAACTTTTCCGGTAGAGGGTTAAAAGAAGCGGTTAAACTTGCTACTGATTCCTCATTTTATTCTGAGCTTGCAGCTAATCTTATTAAAAATATTTTGTTTGAAGATAATCTTACCCTAGAGTCGGATAAGCGCTTCAGTTGGAATGCTTGGGCTAAGGTTTCCAGTAAAAGTGTTGCAAAATTGTTTGGTGCAAAAGATTATACTGTAGCTGCAGTAGGGATTACTTGTAGTAATGTAATGAATACTATATATCCGATATTTATACCAAAATAATTATATTTACATTGCTCAATAATAATTATAAAAATAAGCAATAAGAAATTTCAATTTTATATATGAAAAAAATTTTTTTCTTATTATTAATCCTGAGCAGCTTAAACGCATTTGCAGGTGCATCAAAGCGTTGGTATGCTGATAATTATGCGGAAAATGCGCTCCTGCAACAAAGCTGGGCAACAAAATTCTTTTTTCAAGATTATATCTTTCAAGGGGACGAATCTATTTTAGATATCGGCTCGGGGATCGGAAATATCACTGCTATGATGGCAAACTATGTGCCGCACGGGTATGTAATCGGAATTGATAGTGATGAAGCTGTAGTTAACATAGCTAAGCAAGATTATAAATATATAAAAAACTTAAGCTTTCTAAATAAATTTGCCGGTGATGCTAATTTTTATATCTTGCATAAAGAAAAGTTTGATATCATAACTTCCTTTTCAGTACTACATTGGATATCAAATAACGATAAAGTGTTAAAAGGAATGTTCACTGCTCTTAAGCCGAACGGTATTTGTTATTTAAGATTAGCCTCAAAAGGGGGCGATCCTGTTCAGGATATTGCTGACAGATTGGTTAAAAGTGCAAAGTGGAAAGCTTATTTTACCAACTTTAAAAGTCATATGAAACGTTTTACAGTAGGGGAATATGCTGCATTGCTCGAAAAAAATAACTTTCAGATAGTAAGTATCGGTAATGTAGAAGATAAAAATTTTTTAAATAATACCGCACAATTAAAGATGCAAATAAAAAGCTGGCTACCTTATTATCATCATTTAAAAAGTATTAATAGCTTAGAGGCAGATAAGTTTGTTAATGAAATTGTCGATGTTTATATATCAAAATTCCCTGTTAATCAAAATGGTAGTGTGATTTTATATGATCATAATCTGGAAATTGTTGCTACCAAACCGGCTGCTTAAGTATTCATTAATAATATACACCTTAAGTCTATTTACCTTTTTTACCTTTATCCCTTATAGCTTGTTTTTTAGAGTTTAATGCTCGCTGCTTTAGTTGTTTAGCTTTTACTGAATAGTTCTGAGCAGACTTTTTAGTCGGTTGTCTATTTTTCATATGTCCTCAGGTTGTATAGCTTATAAAAGTGATTATGAAGTTAACATGTTTTAATTAAACTTTCTTTCTTTTCCTTTTTCTTTCAATTCTTTTTTTTCTTTTTCAAGGCGTGAGGTAT
>NZ_JSWE01000101.1 GCF_000815465.1 Candidatus Jidaibacter acanthamoeba
ATTGAGCAGCTCCTTTTACAGCCTTGTCTTTACATGCTCCTTGGCTTATCAACCACTCTACCAGCCCATTATGTCCATATTGAACAGCTCCTTTTACAGCCTTGTCTTTATATGCTCCTTGGCTTACCAACCACCCTACCAGTTCTCTATGCCCACATTGAGCAGCTCCTTTTACAGCCTTGTCTTTACATGCTCCTTGGCTTATCAACCA
>NZ_JSWE01000102.1 GCF_000815465.1 Candidatus Jidaibacter acanthamoeba
TAAGTGTTGTTACCATCATAACCTCCATCAGCTAAAACCTCAGCTATCTTCTCTTGGTTCGCTTGCTCTATTAATGGTTCTAAGCATTTACGATCATCTGTTATATGATTGGTCATAACACGTGAAACTATTAATCCCTCTTTGCTAACTCCTATATGCAGCTTGTGCCATACTCTTCTTTTTACTTCACCTCCATGCTTAAAAACTAACCATTCACTTTCTCCATATACTTTTATACCAGTACTATCTATTACCAAGTACCCTTCTTCAACTAAAG
>NZ_JSWE01000103.1 GCF_000815465.1 Candidatus Jidaibacter acanthamoeba
TGTCAAGCCCCCGAAATATGTTCCACTTTTTAGTTAGTGACAAGTCATGTAGTTAATGATTGTATTAGGAGTTGGCGGCTTGTAATTTAGAGAGCTATGAGGTCTAATTTCGTTGTAGTGCTTACGCCATTTTTCTATAATAACTTGTGCTTCATTTAGTGTACAAAATGATTCTCCATTTAGTAATTCATCTCTAAGGCTACCGTTAAACCTTTCATTGAATCCATTCTCCCACGGACTGCCAGGGGTAATATATGCTGTTTTTACCTTTAGTACTTCTAACCATTTCTGAAGAGTTTTAGCAGTAAACTCACTGCCATTATCTGAACGGATAAAATCAGGTATCGCTTCCGTCATAAATAACTTAGATAATACATCAATTATATTATCAGATGTAAGGTTATAACCAACCTTGATTGCTAAACATTTACGGCTAAATTCATCTATTACTGTTAGCATCCTGATCTTCCTGCCATTACTTAGCCTATCTGTTACAAAATCGTAACTCCACACATGATTAGCATATAATGGCCTAAGTCTAATACAGCTACCATCATTAAAGTATAGCCTTCCTCTCTTTTTCTGCTTTTTGGGGACTTTTAATC
>NZ_JSWE01000104.1 GCF_000815465.1 Candidatus Jidaibacter acanthamoeba
TTTAGTATCGGTAGTATTAAGCCTAAATTTAATTATATCCCTAGGAGTATATCTAAGATATTTAAAAAGAGGGTCAGCTTTATTTTTAAGTAAAATGTCTAGAATCGCAGGGAATGAAATTGTAAAAGGCAATTTATTATTAGTTTCAAAATAATCATTTGGAATTGTACTAGATGTATTACAATAGACTAATATATGAAGAGCTGTTCTACCTGTATTATCAAT
>NZ_JSWE01000105.1 GCF_000815465.1 Candidatus Jidaibacter acanthamoeba
GTAAAGTAGGAGCAGGGCATGGAGATATAGTAGTACCTGCGCTAATAAATGCTTTGAAAGATAGTGATTCCTGGGTCAGGAGTAAGGCAGCTAAAGCGCTGTATAGTATAGGATTAGGGCATCAAGATATAGTAATACCTGCGCTCATTAATGCTTTAAAGGATAGTGATTCCTGGGTCAGGAGGGGTGCAGTTAAAGTACTAGGTAAAGTAGGAGCAGGGCATGGAGATATAGTAGTACCTGTGCTAATAAATGCTTTAAAGGATATTGATGATGAGGTCAGTATAAGGGCAGCTGAAGCACTGAGTAAAGTAGGAGCAGGGCATGGAGATATAGTAATACCTCCGTTAATAGAAGCTTTAGAGGATGAGTATGAGGATGAGTATGTTAGGGGCAGTGCAGCTAAAGCACTGGGTAAAGTAGGAGCAGGGCATGGAGATATAGTAGTACCTGTGCTAATAAATGCTT
>NZ_JSWE01000106.1 GCF_000815465.1 Candidatus Jidaibacter acanthamoeba
TAGATCTAAACTATATGGACTTGTTGACATCGTTTTTCTTTTTTATTTACCTTATCTCGTACCATAATACAACATTATTTACTATAACTATAATCGCTGCAATTACAGATTTCGTAGATTGGCATAAGGAGTGTTGTGGTAAAGAGCTGCAAGACAAGATAATGAATATATTAGAGACTACTGATGAAAGGGGGGATATAGTAAGTTATACAAAAAATTTAAGAGAATTTAGGCACAGGGGGATACACTGTTTAGATTATATATCAAGAGCCCAGAAAGCGACTAATCCTGAATTATTTGAGAAAATTAAAAAAACTAAAAAATATTTATTACGAGTAATAGACCATTTAATTAAGGAAAACTTAGGGTATTTAAAAGGCGAAGAAGGTAGTGAGCCAAACAAGCCCGTGTTTCTCTTAAGAATTGCTGAAAAAGAGATTAATTTATGTTTGCCGAAATTACCTGCTGGTGGGCAACTTACTAACATCTCTCCTGAAGACCAAGCAGAAATATTTGTTAGTTCTATAGTCCATAGCAAAAAAATAATTTTGTTATTCAAAGAGGAGATTCAAAGTGAGGAAGCTGCAGGGTTTAAGATAAACGAGATTATAGCAATTGCAGCTATGGATGATAAAAAGCTTATTAATTTAGAAAATATAAAAATTAATGATAAAGAATTTAGCCAATCAGAATGTACAAAAATTAAACTAAAATATACTACATTATTGTTAGCACTAGGTGAAGTATTAGGTAACTTGCAAAGATATGATCTTCTTAGCGAAATAGGTAAACTCGACATTAAACAAGATGGTCAATTTACTGAGCTGGCTAAGCAAATACCAATAATAAGAGAGTACAGAAATACTAGAACTCATCATGGGCACCACAATCAAGCTTCATTTAGTGAAATATTGAGAAATATAAATAAAAATTATAATGAAATAATTAAAGAGCTTGATAATTTGTATAATGAAGTTAAAAATAAAAGCAAAGATTCAGAAAATTTAAAAGATATTAACTTTGATGCAATAAAGCAAGAAGAACTACCGTTAAGAAAAGAACCAAATAATATTTTTTGCTTACTAAGCTAAGAGAGAGGAAATGCTATGAAAACAGGATCATATTTTAAAAAAGAGAAAAAATTCTTTGAAAGCCAAAAAGAAGATATTAAAAATATATTAGGGAAATTTGAATGGATAAAAAAAGTATATACAGATTATAATGATTACTACCCACAAATCTATATAGAAGGAAATTATGATGATGGTTACTTTAAAGGCACAGAAGTAGAGAATGAATTAAAGAAATATTATATAAGTAAGAACAAGGCATTTCATTTCAGAATAAATCCCGCTGAATTTATTACTCCTTCTTCTGAAAAATTCTATGAGGCACAAAGTTCTAAAGTGCATGACCAAAGCAGTAAAACTACAGAAGAACAAGATTTAAAAGCATTTAATGGCACTACAAACCATAAAGAAATTATTCTTTATGATCAATCAAATAAAAATATAATATTAAAAAATAACAAGGAAAAATCATTACTAATTTTAGATAGACTAGCTGCAAATGATGATTTTACAATATTAAAACAGTCACTTGAAAAATATATAGACTTTAGTATTAAAGAAGGAAAATTTCATTACACGGCATTATATGCGGCAGTATTCAATAGGCACCTGGAAGCAGTGCAATTATTAACTCAATATAAAGCAAATACAACTTTAGCTGATGCATACGGAAAAACCCCTTTAGATATTAGCACAGAGGATGTAACTTATAACCCGACAAGTGAGAAAGTGCTTGATATTAACAGCAATCTAACTTCATCTTTATTCAGGCAAAGCCAAGAAGCTGCTTTTAAGGCTATATATAATGGAAATACTGAGCTAGCAAAGAAAGTAATTAATAATAACCCGGAGGTAATTTTCTGGCGCAATGAACAAGGCTATAATGCTTTCTTATGGGCTGCTTTGTATAATAAAGTAGAGCTACTTGCATATTTAATCTTAGAATATGGTGAAAGAATTATAGGAAGTAAAGATAATTTTAATAGGAATGCTTTGGACATTGCTGCATATTCTTCTTCACTCAACTCATTTAAATTTTTATTAGACGTTTATGGTTGGTCTAAAGGAGAAGTGGAAAATGCATACAATATAGCAACTGATTGTAAAAATGACTGTAAAGATTCTAAGAAGTATATCCTTAGGGAGCGAGCAGGTATTTATGAAGAGATAGAAAAAATAGCTAAACATAAGTTAGATACTTATATTCCTAAAAAAAGTATATTACCTATATTAAATTGTGCTTTACCTATCTCCCAAGCTTTACGCAATGCACAATTCTTTTGCTTACCTGAAGAGACAGTTGTAAATATATTAACTTTTGTACCGGGAGCCGAAGTTATTCATCGCAACACTATTGGAAATTTACTAAACAAATTAGTGTCTGATCACATAGTATCAATTGAAAATTTAAAAGAATTTTTAAGTACCCCGACACAACTCAAACGTACTGAGCAGCTTATTAGAGAAAGGAAAAACCAACAAAAAGAAGAATTTATCCATAATTACATTCAGTTTTATTAAACTTTAAAAAGTTAATAATATGTTTAGTTTTATGTGTTTAGAGCCCGGAAAGAATTCAGCTCTGAAGCAGCTATATCCAGAGTGTAAGTAGTAGAGCAACCTTTAAGCCTGTTAATTTCACCAATCAAAGCATCCGAAAAGTTAGCATTGTTCTTTTCGTAAACCTCAAGTGCCAACCATGATGCTTCTAAATGCTCAAACATAAATTCCTGGGTACTAAGAAGAGATCTGATAGCTAAAGTAATTTGTGATTTAGAATATTTATACCCTTTTTCTAAAACCAAAATGAGTTCGCATAAAACAATCTTGTTTATATATATGGATTGTTTTTGTCCTTCATACTTTTCTAAAAGTGAACTTACTAGGTTAGCTTGCTCGGTATTATCCTGAGTTAAATATCTAACTAAGATATCAGTATCAATCCCTATCATGATTCTCCTTAATAATGTTATTCATCTCTTCGCAAGAAAGAGAGTTATCAGGTTTAGGTAGTATGCCTTTAAGGTTCTTAACTGACTTATTAAGGGGAATGGCAATAATATAGTCATTGTAAGGTATAAACTCAATCTTGCTTCCTGTAGATAAGCTAAATAGCTCTCTTATTTCGACAGGTATAGTGACTTGTCCTTTGCTGGTTATTGTAGAGTAATGCATATATGTAATATTGGTATTGTATTCTTATAAATTATTATAATGTAAGGATATAACATTGTAAATAGGTGTGGTAAGCTAAATATTATTGCACCTTACTTTTCTTTACAAGCTGGGCGTTCAAAAAACGAACGTTGATATTTATAAGAATAGAACGGAAAAAACTTGATCTTACCTGAAGAATTGATATATGCGATTGAAAGTGATGCTTTACCTAATAAGCCCTCTGATAAATTTATTGTAAATCCTTTTAGAAGTAAGATAGATTGTTGGGTAGCAAAAATTCATGCAGAGCAACAAAGGAAAGAGTTAGATAAAGAAGGCTTAAGGATTTCATAGGAAAAGCAGATTTGTTACTGGAGCACTTACTAAAAAAGTTAACTGTAGAGTGTTTCTGGTTATGCGTAGCATATAAAACGCCATACGTTTAATCTATCTTTATTCATTAACAGAACTTCTTCCTCCCCATAAGGGGTTTTGTGGAAGAGCCCCCATTAAAAGAGCCTGGAATGAAGCTGCTGGATGATGTAAAATAATTTATAAAATATACAGTTGGTTATGAGTTTAATATAATTATTTGTTAATATAAATGTTAATACTTTCAGTATATAAAATGATGCAACCGCACGATTTTTTTGTAATAAATACATAAACAATTTATTAAACCTGAGCCTAATAATTATTCAATAATACCTACTTGGTTTTTTACACAGTTTGTTGTAAAGACTACTGCTCTTTTTTAAAAAAGCATTTCGTTAGTCTTAATCTTAGTGTATTTCTCTGCTGAAATCATTATTTAGTTAAATTAAAACTAACTTTTTTTTCTTTTGGGTCACTAACTCTAGCAGTATGCTTACCTAACTCGGGTTTATGGTTTAAATGGCGCTCTTCTAATTTACTCTTTACTTCCTTACCTTCAGGTAAATTCATCAAAATAGCCATGCGGGTGATTTTCTGTATGGTATCTTTAGAAATATCAGGAAAAAATATATTATGAGTATCCTTACCTTCAAGCAAATTACCTAACACATCCATAGTTTCAATAACTTTATAGAATCTTGGCTCTTGTAAGGTTAAATAGCGCCCCATAGTAATTTCATTCTTTGTTTTTTCATAACTTACTCCCTCGGAATTACGTAAAAAAATTATTCTTAAAATATCCAAAAAAGCAGAATGCCTTTCATTTAACTCTTCTTTTTCATAGACTCCATTTGAAACATAACATTTCATAGCTTTACAGTAGGCATTAACCTTTTTAAGTGCATCTACAGGATCAAAAACCGGCTTACGCAAAATACCTTTCATAATATCCATTATTTTGAGTTTATTATATTTATACACTAAACCATTAGGTAATTACAAGAAAATTGAATTATTATTTTTTATTATCTTAAGAGATTTATAGATTTTTATATATTTTATTTTAAGAAAGATGTTAAATGCAACTATTAAAATATAATAATTATTATTATTATACAAATAATCAATATATTAAGCTTATGAAACATAGTAAAAGCAAGTTACAATGCAAGAAAAATATGCTAGCCTATTATAATATATACTCGAAAAGGTGATTATGAAAAGAAAAGATCATCCCACCGGTTCTTCCGAAGAATTTTCTTCCGGAGAAGAAGAGGTTTTTGAATACTCTGAAGAACATTCCTCCTATGAGTTAATAGAAGAAAGTTTATCCTCCGGTGATGAGGCAGAAGAATTTAAAGGTATTAGTTCACCCTTACTTACCTCGGAAGATGACAAGAATATATTTTGTGCTATAAGACCTTTAGCAATAGTAGATATTGATATTTTTAAGAGTAGTTACAAGGAAGAAATCAAACATTTTTTTACTACTTTAAAAGAAAGATTTTTATTACTAAACAATAAAGAAATAGTGAATTTTTTTTACCGCACGGTAGAAAAAAAAGAAGGAATATTTGTAAAGCGTGCAGAAGGTATAGAAAGTATTAAAGAAACTATACTAAATTCAACTGAACCGTTATCTACTAATCTAGCAGTTTCACTTAAGCGTTTTGTTGATATTTTATCTACAAGCATTAATCCAAGAAATGATATTTGCTTATTAGCATATGATGAAGAAGGTGAACAACTAATCACAGAGTTTCCAAAAGAGTTATTTATAATAGAATGGAATAAATTTAAGAAAACAAATTTAGGAAAAATTATATGTTCTGAAGATAGAGCTTCGATAGTTGAAATCGAATTAAAAAGACTTATTGCAACTCCGGAATATAATTTTAGAGTTATGCAAACTCAGAATCAGAGAGTTGCTGAGGAATCAGACTTATTCAATGTAAAAAATATAACTCAATTAGGTACCGCTCTTTCTAGATATAAGGTCATAGGGTTTAATGACTACCATGGTGATAAATATATTATTCAAACAATAACTAAATTAATGCCTACTATACAGGCGAGCTTCTTTTGTATAGAAATTGAATCTTACCGCCAGTCTAGAATAGATGAATGGTATGACTGTCAAGATGATATCAAACAAGCATCACTAGATATTTTGTTACTTAATAACATTTTAGGAGGATCGGAGGCATACTTTCATTTATTCCTAACCTTAAAGGAATCGAACATTAGAATAAAAGCAATGGATATCCATACCGAGACGCAAACCCAATTTGGCAGAGATTCTAAGCACACCGCAGGTACAACAAGAATGAAGGAAGCAAATGCTTTTTTTATAGATTGTATTAATAATGCTCTTGAACATTCGCAAGGAAAGACTGTAATCTTTTGCTCTGGGGCTAAGCATAATAGGGATCTTCAAGATAGATTAGATGCAAAAGAAAATGTAGGACGTAGCGGAAATATTATTATCTCAATTAAAAAGGCAGAGCAAGATATAACAAATGCTCAAATTATAATATCGAAAGAATTTGAAATGCTCCCAGGAGATAAGCCCTTAGCCAATGCTTTAACTACAGCAGACATTTCAATATACGTACCTGTGAATAAGAATGAATTATGTTGGGAAAATGATAATTTAAATTTAGAGAAGAGGAGTTTAGGATCCTTGAAAAGACATGAAGATATGCTTGAAATAAATGTTAGTGAAGACATTTATAGTGATTTTGAAAGCTTATTTAATCTTCCAAGTCTATCAACGCAGACAAATCCTATTTTAAATGTACAACATTATGATGATAAACAGATAGAAGATTTAATTAAATATTATAACTCAAAATTTAGCCAGGTGCCAATCATTGCGCCCGAGACATCAATTCCTGAAATAATGAAAGACGGGATTCCTGTAGGAGGTGCTACAGCACTGGAACAAAAGCTTTTGAGTTTCCAACAAGACAAAGCGTTAGATAAAATTATCATTGTTTTGCGCGTTAATGCTATAACTAAAGGTTTCGATAACCAAGCTAACAACCACTATGTCTGCATATATCTTGAAAAACATAGGAGCAAAAAAATAACTATTACTTACATAGACCCTATGGGAGAAAATATTCATCACAATATTGAGGATATTATCCATGAATGCTTAGAAAATAATTTCAAATATAAAATGGTATTAAATAGAACCAATAGAATTCAGATATATGATGTGGAGGAAAAAGAAGGGGTTATTTTACCGGTAGAGGGAACTAATGATCACGATTGCGGTCCATTCCTTATATATCTTGTATCATTAGTTATTAACAAGCTAGAACTACCAAACTTAATATCTCTTAATGTTGACACATCTAAAGCTCTAGGGCAATTGCTTAGACAACATTATGCGAAAAGAACTGATTTTGATACAATTGATAAAGAGGTAAAAAGTATAATTCCTTTAAATAATAAATCTGCTTCTATCAAACATGCCAGCATAGCAATATTTGAAGCAGCAAAATATGGAAACACTAAAAAAATAGAGAAAGCAATTACTAAAGGAGTAGATATCAATTACAGAGAAGAAACTCATGGCAGAACACTTCTACATGTTACAATTATTAGAGGACATGAATCAATTTCAAACTTATTGATTAATAATGATAATGCTGCTCTTAACTTACAGGATAATGATGGCCGGTCACCTCTGCATTTAGCAGCAATATATAATCGAAGTGAAGTAGTAAGATTATTATTAGAGAAAGGAGCGAATAAAGAAATAAGAGATAATAGTGGAAAAACAGCAAAGGATTATGCAGCATCTTATCAATTAAAATTACTACTTGAGCCTAAAGATAAAGGAAAAGAAAGAGAGAAGTAAAAGGAAAATAACACAATTTAGTAGATTCTAAAGTATAGTTTTTAAAACAAATTATACTTTCTGAAAAGTTTAAATTAAGAGGCCTGCCAATTAAGGAGCATTATACAATGTTGTACATTTAATGTCAGAGCGGTGCAAATCGTGGCTTTGTGACGCAAATAAGTAAATTTAACTGACATACCTAAAGAATTAAATATCATAAAGGAAG
>NZ_JSWE01000107.1 GCF_000815465.1 Candidatus Jidaibacter acanthamoeba
CATGTAAGTCGCTTACATTTATACTAAATAATTCGCTGATTAAATCTTTAATACTAAAGCGTTTTTCTCTATACGCCTTCTTCATTAACTCGGACATTATTGTTTTAGCTCCTATTGACCAAAACTCACCGTGCTTTTTCTCATCATTACCTACCAGAGCTTGAGCTATTGTATCGAATTCCAGTTCATGCTCTACTTCTTCTAAAATAGACCACCCTCTTGATCTGCTGTCAAACGGG
>NZ_JSWE01000108.1 GCF_000815465.1 Candidatus Jidaibacter acanthamoeba
CAAATCAAAGTTAAAGTATATTTTCCCTTTACCCATGTGAGTTAAGTGAGTTTTAGAGATTGAGGCATGCCCAGGTTAGTCATTTTATTAAGTATATGGCAACCAAGTAAAGTCTCAACATCTTGGTTATCCCATTTCCTAGATCTAAGCTTAGCTCCTATAATGCTTTTATATCGATAAATAGTATTTTCTACAATTTCCCTCCTTCCATACTTATTTTTATTACGCTCCACATGGTAACCTTTTTCTTTAATATAGTTTATGGTATCAGACCTAGGTTGTGTATAAGATGTCTTGGCACTTTTGGGAGGTGCTATTGTAGCTTTAATACCTTTATTTTCTAATATAATATACGTATTGTTACTATCATAGCCAGTGTCAGCTAAAACCTCAATTGTCTTGTCTATATCTGCGCTTTGTATTAATGATTCTAAATATTTATGGTCATCTGTTATATGGTTGGGCTTGCGCCATACTCTTCTTTTTACTTCTCCTCAATGCTTAAAAACTAACTAGC
>NZ_JSWE01000109.1 GCF_000815465.1 Candidatus Jidaibacter acanthamoeba
AGAGCATTTATTAAAGCTTTTATTACTTCAGGAGTCGCTTGTCCTAACTTTCCTAAACTCTTCACTGCTCCTTGCCTTACCTCCCAATCTTCTAATTCTAACAATCTCCAATTTTCTAACATTAATTTCCAATTATTTTTTAATAATTCTAACCATAGCATCCGATTATCACATTTTAAAAATTTTAATAATGCTGGAAACGTAGTCCTAGCTACATGAGGTGTGTTACTAAGTATTTCTATTATTGGGTTATCACTATCACTATTATACTCAATTTTTATCCACTGGTTAATATAGTTTATCAGCTCTTTATGCTTCCCTACTTTGTCACTTGCTTTGCACTCTTCTAAGCACCTTATTATAAGATTTGTATGCCTTACCCCTATTAAGTCTTTCGGTTCACCTTCTAAAATCTCCCAAAACCTAGTTAGAACCTCATAACTACCTGCCGCTCTACCTCTTTGGTATAATAGCCCGGCCACAAACCACCATATTACCTCATAATATGGAGTATATTTATCTTCTCTTATTAAACTTACTACTTGTTCATATTCTTCACTCTTTATGTTTTCTAAAGACCTTGCTATATACTTTGCTGCATAATATTCCTGGAAACTTAGATGTAAGAAATATATCTCTTTATCTCTATTCTTTTCTCCTCCTATAATTTTTATAAATCCACTCATTAATACTTTTCTTAATAAATTGCTCTCACCACTTCTTTCTTGTTCTTCTTCTATGATTCCTTCAATATCCCTTATTGGTATTATAATTTGATTATTCTGCATCCCCTTAAATGCTATCCTCTCAAGACATTTAGTAATGCTAGATGTTTTCTTTCTCAGTAGAGCCTCATCTACTTCTTCTAATTCTTTATAATGGTTCTTAACGATGTATCTCTCTAGTAATCTATGGGTTATAGTCGCATATAACTCACTTATCGTTTCTATCTTATCTATTCCCCCACTTATACCCCAGGCATTACATATTAATTCTAAGTTAATTGGTATATGTGCTATACCCCATAGGTTCTTATTGTTCTTTAAAAATGTTAATATACTTTTTGCTCCTTCTGGCTTAAATATACTAACATACTTCTCAATATCCTGATCAATAAACCCCACATTCTCAAGCTCCTGATCAAACTTATGTTCTATCTTAAGCGGTCTAGATGTCACTATTACATATAGAGAAGGATCTCCCAATATATTCTTTATAATACTGCTCAGCTTACTTCCAATGTCTTTTTTACTAAATAAAGGTGCTATTTCATCATAGCCATCAAGGATAAATAGTGTTTTACTGGTATTTGCTCTTAAAAATCCATTTATTTCTTTTTCTTCTGGCCTATTGATTCCATGTATGTATGTTTCACTTATAAACCCTTCAAGAGTTGCATATTGACTTGTTTCAATGTATTTAGCTAGCTCCCTAAGGGGTATCTTTATTACTACTTCAAACTTATCTTTCCATAACTTCTCGTCTTCCCATGCAACTGTAAGATATTGGCACAACGTGGTTTTCCCAATTCCAGCCCTACCATATATTACTAGCTTCTTGCTATTTGGGTCTTTAAACAGTTCTTCTATTTTTATTTCTTTCTTAGGTTTATGTATCTCCTCATAACTTGATATCCTTTTCTCCCTATACGTCCCCTTATGGCCTTCTCTTCCTTTGCCCTTCATTCTTCTTTCTTTTTCTTTCACTTCTTCCTGTTCTATTATAGCTAAGTTTATAAAACTTTCTGTAATCGGATATTCATTTTCTTCCCAAAATAATTTTAGTTTATCATTCTGCTTATAGCAGTGTTTAATTGAAGATATAATTGCTTCACTATTATCCTTAGCTAAGTCAATATGCTCCTGATTTCCTGCTAACTTTTGATGCATGATAGCCTCGCGAATTATGCATTAAGTAGTGATAAATCTTTAACAACTTTTAGATGAGCTTAAGGGATTATTAATAAATTTATAGCCCTTTTATTCATACCCTACCTATCGAGCTCTAGTCCCTTTCCTTTCTCAATGCGTTTGAATATTTCTTTAAGTTCAAACCCCTCAGCATAGTCTTTTGGGGTTTTATCATTATTATCCTTGATCATGTATAAGGCATTATGTGATAATAGTAGTTTTACTGCTTCTACTTGTCCATATTCTACTGCAATATGTAGAGGCGTACGCCCCTTATTATCTTGTATATCTATACCAGCATCACTATTAACAAGTAATTCTATAATATCTTTATTACCAATACGTGCAGCCCTATGCAGTGCCGTTGTACCATAAGCATTCGCTGTATTAATACCAATCCCACCTTTAATGAGTAATTTTGCAGCATTTAAATTCCCACTAAAACACGCCATATGTAAAGCAGTTTCTCTTATATTATCCTGTATGTTAATTTTAGCAGCTGGATCATTGCTCAGTAATAACTCTATAATTCTATCATAGCCAAGCTCAGCTGCATGGTGGAGAGCTGTACGTCCATGCTTATCTTGAGAGTCCGGTGCCACACCTTGGCTTAATAAGTCAATAACCTTATTAATATTACCGTTATGAGCTGCCTCTGTAAGTTCCAAGGAAATTACCTTAGTTTTAGGTTTTTGTTCAACGTATTCTTCTCTCTTCCAATCTTGTATTTTTATTAAATATGGTAATTCATTTAGCTTATTTATATCTGAATGTAGCTTGTCCTTACCTCTATCCCATTTTTTTATTTCTTCTAGCACATCCATATTAGTTGTAAGTTCTATTATTTTCAGCTTATCATTGGTTGACCCACTCCATAATTCTATAGCACAGCTTTTTTCTTGGAGCTTTAACCTATCAATATATTTATACTTATCAAATATTCCTTCTGAAGTCATATTTTCAAACCAATATTGGATTTTACCAGTGCTTTCATCTATAGGTTGCAAATATACACGGTCTGCTTTTTCATATATTTTCTTGCGATCATACTTCTCTAATCTCATCCTATCAGTTTTCAATTTCTCTGGTATACTAGAGAAATACTTCTCTGTTTCTTTGCGGCCTGAATCAATAATCTCTTCCTTTTTTTCTTCACTCAATTTGAAGCTAAGTGTATTTACTCCTGTGATATCAATAAAAACTGTTCTAAGCTTATCATCACTTCTTCTAGTTATATTATTGCTTACATTTTGAGTCGTAGTATATAAAGCTTTAGCATAGGAAATCAGATTGTCTATTTTATTTCGTTGTGGAGCCCCAGCATCCCTTAACACTGATATTTCCTCAAAAGGATCTACTCTAAACCCTAATGTTCTCATATTAGGTTGATTATATTCATCAAATATATGCAAAGGATAATTATTAAGCACACCACCATCCACATATATATCAGGCTCTGTCCTACCAGGCATTGTATAATGCTTAGCAGTAAATACAAGAGGTATTGACATTGATATACGTACCGCATCAGCTATCCTCATTTGGGGAGTATGCTCATGTGAAAATATTTCATAATAGCCAGTACTTAGATTAGTACCAGTAAAATACATATAACGTAATTTATAACCATCCCCTTTTTGGTTTAAGATAGCTTTATATAAATCCTTAAAAGTTGCATCTTTATTACCTAATTTCTGTTCTACTATCTTCTCTGCCCACTTTAGAAAAAAATCTGCTGGTTCAATCCCGTAATGATTTATTAAATTAAGTGTAACCATAGGGATACCTAACAAAGTATTAGCTAAATTATAAGATTTAAAAAACAATTTTTCTAATTCTTCCCTAGTTTCACTTAGCTCATAGTTAAGCCCAAGTAAAAGCGCGGTAATAGCTCCTGCTGATGTACCAGCTACTCTCTTAATATGGGATAATATCCCTTCTTTTTCTAATACCTCTATAGCTCCTATATACCCTAATCCTTTAATTCCCCCTCCTTCAAAAACCAAGTTCTCATACTTATATCTCATAGCAGTCTCCTTGTTTGATGTTGATTGATAAAGATAAGTTTATGATCAGCTAACTTAAACAACCTTATTAATGATGAATTGAAAATAATATATAAGCTTATGAATATGCTTTAGAAATACTATGCGGTTTAAAAATAGGTTAAATTATAATTTAAAGATTAAAAACTATTTGAATAAATTGGTATTGAGGCTACTTATCCATAACTCCGATATGTATCAACTATTAATAAGCAAGATATTTTTAAAAAGATAAGTAAAATTATCTATATTTTAACGCTATAAATTAAAATATTGAGCAATATAGTCAACCATGGTTACTGAGTTAAAATATGCTAGTCTACTTAGCATATTTTAACTCACGATAAAGAGTAGAGCGGCCTATTTGTAATTGTCTTGCAGCACTGGTTGCCCAAACTAAAATTTAGGTTTATCTCTAGGAGATAGAGCATGCTTAGCATTAGCTATAACAACCTGTTTCCCAGTTTACACCACAGATAAAATTTGGGAAAATCTCACAATAGAAAATTTAAAGGTACATTTAATAGGATAGAATAAAAAATATTATACCTTATTCATCTACTCTCATTTTTTAAAGTAAGCAGCTACATTTATTACTCTCTAGTTTCATCTCTTTTTAAAAATTTGAGCTTATCAGCACGTTGTATAAAAATGCACTAAACTAATTTGATAATTTTTTTACTTACTAGGACTATGTACTTTTTCTTTATTATTTAATTCTTTGTCAAGCAACTTACCTACAAAAGTAGTTTTAGCATTTAAATTATTACTAAACTTTTCTTCACTATATAAATTTGAAATAGGCTTTTTAAGAGCTTCTCGGTTAATATCTTGTATTATGTCTATAATCATTCCAGCTTCATTAGAAGATAATTTTCCTTTAACTTTTGATCCGGAAAATAAAATATAATGCACTATTTCAGATGATAAGTTAGGGTTTTTCTTTTGTAAATCTTCTATTGGCTTATGACTAATCTGCATAAAATTAGATACTTCCCTAAAAAACTCGCAAGCAGCTTCTATTTTTTCTGAGTTCCAATCTAATATACGTAGCTTTTTACGCAAGTCGGTCAAATGTAATAAAGCCTCAGATTGTATAAAATATTGTTGAACATTGGGCGAAGCAGTTGTCTTTAATTTATTAATTAAATTAAATGCAACTTCGTTAGGCATAAACTCAAATAATAACTCAATAATACTAATATTACCTGCTCTAGCCGCTTCTTTTAAAATTATATCTTCAACTGAATGGATCATCTCATCCCTTGTTTTTATATTAGGGGTAAACTCAAGTAGCTTTTCCAGTACATTAAAATGCAGATTTGTAGCAGCAGCTTTAAATGCACTATCATTTACAGCATGGATCATTTTTTCTCTTGTAGCTACATCAGCAGTAAGCATGAGTAATTTTTCTATTATATTCATATGTCCATGAGTAGAGCTTTCAATAAATGGTTGGTCATTTTCAGTATGAATCATTGTTTCTCTTGTTTGTAAATTAGGAGTCAGCTCAAGCAGCTTTTCTAATACCAATATATGTCCACCCCAAGCAGCCAATTGAAATGCTTTATCATTCTCAGCATGAATCATTCTTTCTCTCGCTTGCAGATCAGGAGTAAGTTCAAGCAGCTTTTCTAATACTTTTATATGACCATGTGAAACAGTGCTTTGAAATGCTCTATAATCCTCAGCAGTGACCATTTTTTCTTTTAAATAAGGATCAGGGGTGAAGTTAAGCAATGTTTCAACAATTAGGATATGGCCCAAGAAAGCCGCCCATTGAAATGCAGCATCGCTATTATTGTGAATCATTTTTTCTCTTTTATTCGGGTCAGGAGTAAGTTCAAGTAACTTTTCTATTATTTCTATATGTCCACCCCATGCAGCATCTTGAAATGCTTTATCATCTAAAGCATGGATCATTTTTTCCCTTTCTTCCGGGTCGGGAGTAAGCTCTAGCAGCATTTCTATTACTCCTATATGCCCATGAAGAGCAGCAGCTTGAAATGCATCCTCATTCTCGGCATGGATCATTTTTTTCCTTTCTTTTGGGTCGGGAGTAAGCTCTAGCAACTTATGTATTACTTGTATATGTCCACCACTAGCAGCATTCTGAAATAACTTTTCATTGTCGAAATGAATTGCATTTCTCAATATTTCTAAATTAGGGGTTAGCTCAAGTAGTTTATCCATAACTTGTATATGCCCATATTGGGCAGCTAATATAAATGGTTTATCATTATCAGAGTGGATGATTTCTTGTTGAAAATCACCACTCGTTATTTTTAATATATATTCTATTATATCTAGCCTATTATTTTTACAAGCAGCTTGAAAAGAGTTTGTAAGGTACGCAGATATTTCACTTGTAGAAAGTATTTCATGGGATTGTTTCATAAGATTCCTGTATTTATTAAAGGTTAAATGCAAGGATGATAAGCTTGTTGCAAGATAAATACTTAATTCTTTAGAAATGCGTTAAATATTTAATAAAATACTATATCTGTTTTATTATTTTACAATATTTAAATTTGATAGCATTTCAAAAACTTAATTATTGCTTAGTTATAAAGTAACTAAGCAATTAACTATTTATGTTTATAAAAAAGATATAAATCAGTAGGTTTTGAATAGTACTGCCTTGTAAATCATTGTTTAAAGATGGTATAATTCTAACCCAAGCTCAATAACTTTTCCCCAGCTTCTTTCAAGGAACCATCCCCATTAACATAATAATATAGAGTGGCTTTCTTTATCCCTAGTTTCTTTGCAACCTCTTGGGTTACTGACTTACGATTCGACATAGCAGCTATTGCCATTTGTAATGTTGCTATATCCATTTTGCGTGGCCTACCTCCTAATCTACCTCTTGCTGATAATAAACCAGCTTTAGTCCTTTCTATTATCAATTCTCTTTCATACTCTGCTATAGCTCCAAATATGCCAAACACTAACCTTCCGTTAGGTGTATTAGTATCAATCTGTGCTCCCTGCCCTGTCAATACTTTGAATCCTATATCTCTCTTTCTTAAGTCTTCTACTATATTTATTAGATGATTTAAGCTCCTGCCTAATCTATCTAATTTCCATACTACTAAAGTATTTCCCGGTTGTAACGACTTAAGGCATGAAACTAATCCCGGCCTGTCATCTTTTTTACCTGAAGCATAATCTTGATACATTCTATCTACTAATACTCCTGCTTGTATTAAAGCATCTTTTTGTAAATCCAATGTTTGAGAATTATCATCCTTTGAAACTCTCGCATAACCAATTAGCATTTTTATATTTTTACCTTATGTTTAAAAAGCTAATATGCATACTATATTCTTACTTTGTTTTTTCAATAGGTTTTTAAGCGCTTTCTTATACTGTTTTA
>NZ_JSWE01000110.1 GCF_000815465.1 Candidatus Jidaibacter acanthamoeba
ATATAGCTTGCCGCAGCCTTATGCCACATTTTCACATAAATATTTATAATACCCTTGTTGAGACTTGGGAAACCTCATTAATTATAGCTGCATGTGCTGGATACATTGAGATAGCAAAACTTTTAATAAAATATCATGCTGAAGTGGATATCCAGGATATTGATGGTAAAACAGTATTACATTATGCTATAGACTCAGGCGAAAAGGAAATAGTCAAACTACTTTTAAAAAATGGTGCGAATATGCATACCCAAACGAAGTTAGGAATTTCTCCTTTTATGCTTGCCAGGGATACTAATTTACAAATTTTTCGATTATTTTTGGAGAGAGAAAATGTTTTAGTATAAAAAATATAACCATAACTAATTCGGTTAAAAAATAGGAGAAGTTTATATTAAGCCCAGAGCCTAAATCCAGGCAATAAAATATTACAAACAAGTACCTAGTATTTGTAACAAGAAGCTGGAAGCGCGATCTGGTTAAGCAGTAGAGTTGGAAAGAACATTTAAGAGAGAAACCCACTAAAATAGCATAAGCAACATTCCAATTAAATAAATCATTGAGGGTTTGGCTTTAGTAATGATGAGGGATAGAAAGAGAAAAGAAGGAAGAAGATAGAAAAGGAAAAATAATGGAAAGCTGCCTGAGATGTGGAGGGATGGAATTAAAGAAATATGGAAAAGCAAAAGGTAAGATAAGGAAGAAGTGCGCAAGATGTGGTTATCAGCAAACGCGAGATATTGCGAGAGGGAGGAGCCAAAGAGATAAAGCCCTAGCATTAGTACTATATTTATCAGGGTTATCAATGAATATGACCGGAAAGATAATAGGAGTTAGTACACAAACAATAATGAGGTGGATAAGAGCCTGGAGTGAGAAGTTAGGGCAATTGGTTGTGTTGCGAGAAATGAAATATGAAGGTAGGTATAAGGTAAGGCAAGC
>NZ_JSWE01000111.1 GCF_000815465.1 Candidatus Jidaibacter acanthamoeba
AAGAATTTATCGCCACTAGGCTGAGAACATATCAATTTAACTGGAGATTATATTTATAATACCAAAACAAAACCAAATAAATTAAATCTTAATGCCTTAGCGCAGGATATTTTCCGTTTCCTATCGTTACCCCTAATATTCCTGCTTGTATTAAAGTATCTTTTTGTAGATCCAATGTTTGAGAATTATCATCCTTTGAAACTCTCGCATAACCAATTAGCATTTTTATATTTTTACCTTATGTTTAAAAAGCTAATATGCATACTATATTCTTACTTTGTTTTTTCAATAGGTTTTTAAGCGCTTTCTTATACTGTTTTA
>NZ_JSWE01000112.1 GCF_000815465.1 Candidatus Jidaibacter acanthamoeba
AGTTATTTGCTTCTACCAACATCTATCTCCAATTTCTATTCTTTGCAACACAACCAGAATTTTTGTCTGGATATCTAAATTCTATATATAGAAAAGCAATTATAGGAAACATATGAATACGTGGGAAAGCACCTGAATTAGTTATATGCAAGCATATTTCTTCAGTGCTCATGCCCTCTAATTTATTTACATCACTTAGTGCAGAGTTAAAAGACTGCTCAATACTTTGTAAGTGATTTGCATTAATATTTAGTTGAGTGCTATAAGAGTTAGCTATATAATTTAATAGGCGTGTTTTCCCAATTCCATTTTTGCCAATTAATACTGCTAAGTTAGGTATAGACCACTCTAACCCTTTTTTAAAAGGGGGATAATACTCTTGTAGCTTAATATGGTAAAAACTATCTATTTCTGAGACCTTATCTAATGCTTTTTCAGGAGCGTTATTTCTGAAAACAAATTCTATTGAGTTAAATGCTGACATTAGTTTATCAATAAGTCGCTCATAGTTATATAATACTAAGTACTCGTTTTCTATATAGTACTCTATAGCTGAATATATTATTTTTAAATGATCTTTATATTCCTCATTTAAGTAGGCTTCTTGTTCTAAATTGTCTAATAATACTTGTATAACTTCATAAAAACATGATAAATAGAATTCTAAATATAAAGTAATCTCTGAAGTTTCAAAAAGGTTTTCGGGCAATCTTTTATATATCTCATCTATCTTTGTTCTTAAATGTCTAAGTAATAATATATAACTCTCATTATCTTCTAACTTATCTTTCTGGGAATTATGATAATCAAATAGTAAATTATATTGTGTACCGGCTTGCTCTGTTAATGAATCGGGAGCTGACTTTATATAATTAAATTGTTTAAATGAATTTATTATATTTGTGAGCTTTCTCACACCTTCAGGTATTAACTCAATTTCTAATTTTTTTAAATTAATAAGTAATTCTATATTGATTCTTGAAAGATAATGGTTCATAACCCTGCTATCAAATGTAACAGGCATAATATTTATATGACTTACCTTTTCTGTTATTTCATCAAAAGCCGCCGTTTGTAAAAGAAGCTCATGATGAAACCCTTGTCTGCTGTATTCTTTAAAAACCCGGTAAAAAGCATTATTTTCTAGAGCCTTTTTAATTCTATCTGAGAGCTTACTGTTTATAATTTGATAGCCTAATGAGAAAGTCCCATGTAAAGTACCATAATATTCTTGTTTTTTATCCCAGAAATCTTTGTCACTTAATGTTGGGATGGATTCTAAACTACTATATAATTTACCTAAGTAAAAATAATCTAAATGCCACTCCACAAAACATTTGAATTTCGCATCTTTAATATCCTGTAAGCAATTCTCAGTATCTTCTATCTTTGAAGTAATACTAATAAATTCATAGCCAAATATATTTATTAGTTGATTTAATATTTCGAATATTTGGTTATAGTGTTGATATATATGCCTTAAATCAAAATCAGGTGATTTATATTCAGGCATATATGTGACACCTTGCGCATTTGTGGTATACATAGGATTATGAGTGCTAAACTTAGAAAAATCTTCCGGTTCTTCTAATATCTCATTTTCTATACCCTCAACTTGAGTGTTTTCAAATAAATGTTCATTATCTTCGCTATTTATTATATAATTGCTTAACTTAATAAGGTCATAATATTTTGAGAAAATGATTTTCAATTCAGCTATGCATGGATTATTAATTGAAGATGTATAGTCATTTACTAACTTAGCACTTAAGCCTAAGCTTAAAAAAATAACGCTTAATAATTCATTTTTCGCACTTAACTTGGTGTTTCTAATATTCTTTTTTAATAAAGAGTTAATTAAGATTTTGCTCTTTTGAAGATGATTATTAAATTTATCTAGGTTAAAATCTATAGGAGTTGAACTATAGTATGCAGTATTTATCTTTAATATTTTTTTTAGAATATCTTTACAATGCTTAGATGAATTCTCGCCATAGTTATTTATAATTCTCTCAAATTCCCTTTCAAAAAGATTGTCTATAAAACTTATAAGTTTAGATTCCTTTTTCTTATCTCCATTATTATCCCTAACAAAACTTCTATAACTTATTTCTTGTATTGGAGGATGTCTTTCAGAACTTCTAATTAAACTTTTTTGACTAATTTCTGTTTCAAATATGTCTTTTCCTAATAGCTCCACTCCTCGTTCTGTTATTTTAGCACCAACTTCAATATCGCTTTGCTTATTTATCCTGCTATTCTCAGGAAGTTGCAGTCTTAACCCTTCTATATATTCTTTAATAATATTGTCTAAGGTATTATCCATTTCTACTTGTAACTTTAACTCATTTCCTTCTATTTTAAAAAGTACATCAAACAAGCTAACTTGAAACGTAGGTAGGATTATCTTTTTAAATTTCTCAACAATATCGTCATTATTTCTTATGAACTCTAGTAATTTCGCTTCAAGTGAAGAATTTTCTTTTATGCTATTCTCCATTTGGATGATTAAGTCATTTCTTTTAATTTCTTCAACTTGCTCTATTACAGCTAGAAAGTATTTTTTGATTTCTTCATAATTATTATGTAATATGGTCTCTTTTTCTGTATAAGCTCTATTTTCCCACTGTCTTAATTTAAAAATCTCATTATTTACTTCATTCAAATGTTGTAACCTTATTGTTTTCGCCCCAGCTAAATAAAGTTGGGAAATCTTTTCAGCTATATTACCATCAATAATTCCTTTACCATTCTCTGCGCTGATAACCCCACATGAAGTACTATCATTCTGTTGTTGTGAGTAGTAATTATCTTTATTAATAACGGTTAAAATATTTGAATCAAAAACTTCTCTCGAAATTTTTTCAAATCCCTCTCTTGCACTCTTATTAACCTTTGTACCACCATGAGCAGGTGCAGGATTATATATCATAACTAAAGCATTTATAAGTATTCCTTTTTCATCAAATTCCAACTTTAATGTGCCCAAACACCAGTGATTAGGGGTAATATGATAAGGAAGCTGTATAATATGTTTTCGAATTTTTTCTTTAGAGTTGTCTTTATTCCATTCTTCGATTTGCTCTAAGGCTAATTTCATATTGTCTGTTATAGCATTATATTTGCCAACTTTATTATCTTGAGAAATATGATCTACACTACTACAAAATGAAATTGAATATTGCTCGCTTCCAGGCGCTTTATATAAAGAACTATTATTTTTATTAATTAAAATTCCTGCATTACGGACAAGGCTCATAGACCATAAATTTACAAATAAGCTATTTACCATTCCATCTTGGACACCATGAGTACTTTTCCCACAAAAATAACTTAATCCTTTCTTTTCTATGTAACTATCCCAAACCTTTACCATCATTGATTCATCATAGAGAGCATCTAGATTTACATCGTTTTCTGTATAATTTCTCCTTAGCGGCTGTAATTCTGTACTGCTTATACTTTTAGCCTCTAAAGGGCCTCCCTTTATATATTTATCATCTTTTAGTATTCGTTTTTCATCTTCGTCGGCTACCCTCTGAGCTGTTTGTGATTGTATAGTAGTAAGTTGATCTGATACCTCTTCATCAGGAATACTTGATATACTTGCTGTTGAAGCTTCTTCCTCCTCTCTTTCAGAGCCATAATCAGATTCTTCCTCCTTCTCATTACCGCTAAAATACTCTTCACTATCTCCACTTAGAGATAAAATTTCTCGCTTTTCAAGTGCTTCATTTCTTGTAATTTGCTTTTGTTTCTGTTCTATCTTTTTTTCTTCTAACCTTTTATATCTTTTTGATAAAATAAGTTTTTCTAAAGAGATTTTATTACCTTCCTTATCCCCTAAACATAATATATTAATTAAAACTTCTAAATCTTCTTCAAGGCACTTTTCCAGTAATGTATTTTGATCTACTATACTTAAATTTTTTAACCTCGGATGGTTTATTAGTATGTCAAAGTGCTGTTGTCTTATAGTAGTAATTCCCTCTCTATACTGCTCTACATCTTTACTTAACAAATCTCTTAATGTTTTTGGTAATAGTAATGTTTTTGATATATCAATACCCCTATATTGAAGGCCTTTCTTCTCCTCTAATCCTAAATCGCTTAATAAGCATTCAGATACTTTCTCAAGTGGTAAGGAATATATGTATCTCATAAGTTCTAAACATATAGGTCCGCAGGATATTAAACCTTCTTTATCTTTTTGAATAATAGTATTAGAAAGATAAACCTCTAACTGTAGAGTGTTAGTTATATCTAGTAAGATATCGTAAAAGTCTGTATGTCTAGTAGCACCAATAGGATTAATTATCAGTAGCTTATTTTTATTTAAAATTCCAAATATATAGTGATTTTGACCTACACCAGGTTCTCTTGCAATAAAATAAGCTGGTTTTCCTAAATCATTTCTAAGTATATTAAGCTGGGTAAATTCTAATTTAAAATTATCAACAGAAGTGATATCAGAAAATATGTATTTAAGTATTTCTGTTTTTCTCTCTTCTATATGAGTTAGATATAATATAGTATTTGTGGAATACCATACATTATAATTTCTTTGGTCTTCTGCTTGACTTTCACCAACAAAATGCTTTACTGCTTTATTCTTATCATTCTCATGTAATTTTTTTATTTTACTGCATTCTTGAGTTAAAGAACTTGGATCTTTTGATAAATCAGCTGCTTTCATTTTCGTAAAAAGTAATTAAACATATAATTTTAAGCAATGTTTTATAGCTTGAAAACAAGCAACCACTCTTTTACTAATAATAAAAGCTTATTCTTTACCTTTAATTATATATTTGAAGCTAACCTATAGTTTTATATATAGTTTTTTGTATAGATTTTTTCTTTAAGGTAATGTTTCTAAATTATACAAATAATATTAACTTTTTCCAAACAACATCTCAGAGTAATTATGCACTTCATCTTCCGAAGGCTGAGTGTATCTAAATATCTCCCTGATAGATACATTACCACTCATCTTCTGCGCTATGTGCACATCATACTTATCTGCTATTC
>NZ_JSWE01000113.1 GCF_000815465.1 Candidatus Jidaibacter acanthamoeba
GAACAAATAACTCACCTACTTTTAAGGTCAAATGTCCGTGATCTGTAAAACTTCCGTCTTCATTAACTTGTGCATTTGCTATCATTGCTCCGTTTAGCCTTAAGGCATGGGCAACTACTATATGAGCTTTGGTTTCACCTAACATTGCAGTTAATCGCTTAACTACATGCGCATCACGCTTGCTATGTTCTACTCCAATTCCATTTAAATTTAAGTTGCTTAAACTAATTCCTAAATTTACTCCAAAGCTTTCATTTTCTATAATATCCTGCATAGAGCCCAAGGTTAAACTCTCAAAACTTGCTTCAAGGCTACTGGCTTTTAAAAACACACCTTGCATATTTGCATGTCCTTCAACTTCTATCTTTAAGTTTCCACTGACATGTATTTCTGCATTCATAACCAGACTTTGATACTGATTGCCTTTCTGGATAGCAACAGATAAGCTTGGTGTCATTCCTTCTGTAAGAGGTATTTCAAGATCCACTTGTCCGCTCATGCTTTTCGCATTATATTCTGCCCTCGCACCTTGTATATCAAGATACTTTGTTTTTAAGTACATATTATATGCTTTAACTTGAGTAGCTAACATCCTTAGCTCGTCGCTGGTGCTGTTTAGGCTTTCTTGTACATTAATGATCGTTGGTACAGGTATTGTTGTTTGAGATTTGCTTTTCTGTTGTTCATAATGAGCATAAAACCATATACCGGCTGTAGCTCCACCATTTGCATTCTGACCCTCTTTCTGTCCTTCTCCATTTTGGTTATTATTATTTGAATTGCCTTTATTACTACTAAGGGTCTGTAATATTTTATGATACCCTTCAAGCCCTAAAAAGAAAGCATTGATATAGCTTTCAGGAGAACCTATCTTCATTTTAGCTAAATCTTTACCTATTTCAAATATTCTACCTATATTAGTTTTAATTCCTAACTTAACTCCTACTTCAAGCAATTGATGTTTCTCACATTCACTATACGTATCATTGGCGATACCATGGAAAATAATCCTAGCATTTTGATCCATTTGAATTGCATCATAGATAATTGCAAAATCTTTTATAGTATCTGCTTTCATCTCAATGAAGTTAGCAAATATATGGGATTGTTTATGCTTAGTTGATTCAGTTAATTTGCTGTTTTTTTCCATCCAGACTGCAGACTTAACCGCAAACTCTCCTCCTGTAGCAGAAAATCCTACTCCCGTTCCAAATTCGTTCAAGTAAGTAAAATGGCTCTCAAAGCTCGGTGCAACACCAAGTTCAATATTAGTCGCATTTATAATAACTTTATTGGCTCTACCTCCGTCTATCCCTTCAATATTGGTAGAAAGCTGCGTCCACTTACCATCATGGGAGTACCCGAAAAACTTATCTTCTACTTGAATAATATTTGGGATCACTTCTTGAGTTTTATCAATACTACCTTTCTGTTCATGCTTCCAAGTGCTTAGCATTTTATTTTTAAATTCAAATGTAAACCCGGTTTTTTTAGTATGTACTTCTATTATTGTTGTCTTATAACTCGGAAGCATTGCTATATGTGCTGCATGTTCAGGAGTTCCTGCTTCTAACTTTACACTATGTGCAACCAAATTAAACCCTTGCCATACTTGATCACCACCAGTGATTGCTTCAAAATTTTCTGTAGTATAAAAGAAGTTTATTAAAGGGATATCAAAGAATTTGTTAGTAGTAGTTGTCTTAGTACCGCCAAAAGCTCCTGCTAACCCTCCTCTTCTTTTCTTTTTCATAATCTCAAGTGATTCCCACTCGCTTGGATTCTCAACTACTAATGTACCATTAGATTTCAGAAAACCATCTTTACCGCTTATAAAATTTAAACCTCTAAGTAATATGCCGCTACCGGCTACTATCTCTATATCACTCTCAAGAGAGGTAATTTGAGATCTCATTTGCTTTAAAGATTTATAGCTATAATAATATTTCTTGCCCCAGACAGTAACTTCATTATATACTTCTATAGGAACTACTATCACTTTGTTACCTGCATTAAGCTCAACATCTTTACCGATAATGTTTGCTCCTATTACTGATAATGAATTCTTAGCATCTATAATTATTTTGCCACCTGCAACTGTTTCAGAATTCTGTGTTACTTCTGTGGATGCCATTTTAAAGCTTGCACCGCTTTCTTTAGCAGTTATATATAGACTCTGCAATACTATATTATTAACTGCTTCTATAGTAATATTCCCTCTGCTTTGTGTAACCCCGACTAATGCTACGTTAGCTGCTCTAATCGTAAGATCAGTAAGAGTAACTATTTCATTAAGGTTAATGAAATCTCCTGCAACAATAAGTTGCATAGTTTCAGATGAAACCATACCAAAATTAACCATTTTTCCTTTAACATCCAGGTTGAGCTCTTTACCGGCACTGATTTGCGCTAAGTAATCTATTGCTACGTCGCCTTTTACATCAAGGTTTATTGAGCCATCAGCTGATAAAGTTCTACCTTGTTTTATACTGTTTAAAGCTTTTTCACTCAAATAAAGCTTGAAAGATATACATGATAAGCTTCCTGCACATTCCTTTGTTTCTTGGGGTGCAAGTATAGGCTTCTGTAATTCATTGATCTTACTTTCCGGGAATTCAAATTGCTTAATATTAAGTCTAGTATATTCTTCAAGTGCTCCGTCAAGTAACTGCTTTAAAATATTACTATAGTCTAACCCTTGGACTAACCCTATACCTGATAGAATTGCATCTCTTACTAAGTGCTCCAGGTATAGAGTATCACCTAGTATTAAAACTAGACCCTTACCTTGGTAACCAAAGTCTTGTAAATATTTTGCTATATCCACCGGAGGTTTAAAGAAAGGTGCTAATTTGCCATTAATAGTAATTATAGGGTATAGTTTTAGTTCATCTGCTCCGGTATCATTGTCTAGCGGTAAAGAATTTGCATCTCGTATTACCCACATATTGCTATTTAAGCTTTCAGGGTCTACCATAAACTTTAAATCTAAACCTTGGTCGGCAAAGAACATTTTACGGATAGTTTGGGAGGTTTTTAAGTTATAAATCAGCTCTTGAACAGAGTTAGCATTGTATGCTATTAATGTCCTCTCCCCTTCTTTCACTAATTGATTTATTATCTGATTAGCTTTTGCACTTTCTAACTCCTCTAATCGAATTCTTTCTTTTTTATGTTCATTAAGTATATAACCCGCTTGTTGCTTTAAATGCTCAAATGAAGCATCTCCTATTGATAATTGTGGTAAGGTTTTTCCTATAGATGCCGTAATTATGCTATTAACTACACCTTTTATATTGCCTGCATAAATTGGAGAATCTACTGAACCACTTGGGGAAAATTTACAGCTATAAATTATTTTATACCGATTTTCATGGTCTCTCTTATCATTAAATTGCCACCCATATCTACCCATATCATCTTTGTATACTTTTATATCTGGAGCATTTAAAAAACTTAAATTCTGCCTAACAACTATATCAGATAAAGTATTTTGTACTAAAGCTGAATCCAAGTTTAAACTGCCTGCAATCACTAATTTCGATCTACCCGAAATTTCATAGCGTGCCTCATATTCACACTCCTCCCAACAGAAAAACCCAAGTAAAGCATAACTACCAGCAGGAGAACTCCCTCGGTAGTGCGTGCCCCTGCACCCACTCCCTTCAGGATAATACACACCTAACCCCCAACTAACAACACTGAATGCTCTTTGAGATATAAAATCAAAATCCGCCGGTTTAATATCGCCTTGGCGAGAATTTATATGATTTTGATATAATTCAGGAATTTTTGCAGCATTCATAACCGGATATGCACTAAAAGTGTTCTCATATGATCTGACATGGCTAAATACATACCACTTTTTATACAAATCTTGTTCAAGTATTAGCTTTTCTGCTTTAATTTGGTTCTGAGCATTCGGATCCTTAACAATCACTTCTGCACCACGTAGTTTAACTTCCAATACCCTGCTATGCGGTATGTTTTCTATATTAATACTACCTACTTGAGTAAATGAACCATTGTTAAAATATATTCCACCATACTCTCCTAATTGTTGTATCTGAAATAAACCTTCCGTAAATATAGCTAAGTTATTTATGAAGCTACTCTTATCATTTATTGCGATTGAGATATTACTCGCCTTAAACAATTTGTGGTTTTCTATATCTCCTTCTTGAGCAATAATTTCTATTAAAGAATTAGTTACTATATTACCCCGGTTCTTTAGCCCGTCCCCCAATGTTTCTATTGTGATTGTTCCGTTATCACTTAGTAAAGTGCCGTTATCATCTATATAAATACCACTTGTTGATTTAGCATTTATTCCATTTTTACTTAAAAGCTTACCACTTAAATATATGCCTTCTCTCTTTGCAGCCCCTGCTTTAGGATCCCCTGAACCAGCTGATATAGTTGCCTCATCTGTATATATCTCGCCCTTTAAACCTATTATTATTCCACTTGTTGAATTTAATTGTGTATCACCTTTAACGTGAACTTTACCGCTTATATAAACTCCTAAATTATTTTGTAAGTTGTCAATACTTAAACTAGTGGTTGTTAATAAACCTAACTCATCAAGAACAACTGCATACGCTTCTTGGGAGCCTTTAACCGTATCAATAGCTATTTGTTCATCTGCTGTTATATTTCCCCTAAGTAATACATGAGGAACATTTAACTTTATACTGGTGCCTTTTATATTATCAGCAAATATTTTTTGTTGGTTGGATACCTGGTTATCATTATTTTCAATACTATCAGCTTCAATAGATAATTCTTTAAATCCACCCTTGTTTGCTATATTTTTTAAATATCCACCTTTACTACTTTTTACTATTATACTTTCTACAGGAGTGCCTGAGACTTCAATATCATTATATATTTGAAAGAAGTCTCCTTTAATTTCTATTATAACATTCTTTGCTTGAGTGTTATGTATATGGATGTTATTCAAACAAGTTTGTGATGTAAGAGTTACCTTCGCATATTCTCCAACTATATCACTATCTTCAATTTCAATATAATCGTTAATTCCTGGGCAGGGGACTAGTTGATCAATATATAACCAAGATTCTTCTATATACTTGTTAATTAATTCATCCATTTTTAAACTAAATAAAAATTATTTTTTAAATGAAATACTTTTTTTAATTTTATTTTACAATACTTAATACAGCATTTATTTAACATATTTGCAGAATAAACCGATTATTATTACATATTATTACAACAAAGTATTTTTTTTAATTAAATCCTTGCTTTGTATGTAATTCAATTAAACATATTTAAAGTTAACTTATGTAATATGGTGTGGAAGTTGTAAGAGGCGTTAGGTCTGCTGCAGCGTCAGAATAAATTACGTGCTATATACTCGTTGTTTGTACTGCATGTATTTTAATTTAATTCTATAATATCATAAAAAATGGATATGCAGATTCAAAGCTAGACTCTTTTCGAGCTCTAGAAGTATAAAGCAAAACAGACAAGATATTTTTAAACTTAAATATTAAAAATCATAAATATTGTTTTAATACCATAAAAGAAAGCTATGGCATTTTGTTAGAACCATAGCTTATCTAAAAAAAAGAAGTTTCAATCATAAAATAATACGTATTACATTATCTTGCAATCCTTTCTTATTTTAATTTTACTTAATAGTATTTATTTATATTTGTTATAAGATTTTTCGGTTAGTAGTTTAAGGTTCTTTTATAAAGCTTAAAAGTATTGTCTAACCTTCTTTAAAATGAATTTATCTTATAACTAGTAACTACAGCTTTATTAATATATTATTACTATTTAAATCTTTTGTTTATACTTTTGCATCCTTATATATTATATAATATTCTATAAACTCTCTTACTTTTATTATATGGACGAAACTAATAAGCTAAATTCTAATACTTCAAACTTGATAGACAATAAAGCTAAAAAACCTAAAAGCTCTATGTCTAAAGAGGCTTACATTCAAACTTTACAATTTTTAATTACTCAATTTCCTAATGTATTCAGTGATAAGAATCCTAAAATACTTAAAATTAAAATTCATAAAGACTTAAAAGAAAAAACTAACTTAAGTAATAATACTATAAAGCATTTCTTAGGCAAATACTGCCGTACAAAAAAGTATAAAGCTGCTCTTGTTGAAACAGCACCACGCTATGACTTAGAAGGTAATATAGCAGGGCATGTAACTATAGAAGAAACACCTAAAACTCCTGATAAGAAATTAGTAATACAGAAACAATAGCGTTTCCCTCCCTACTAACTATATAATCGGAACCTACTGCTTTTTAATTAGCTTTCTTATCTTCTTAGCTTTGGGGAAAGTAAGAATAAACTCAGTATATTTACCTAAAGTTGACTTGCACTCAATATATCCTCCTAAGTCCTGCATTATCATTTTGCAGAACGCAAGGCCGATACCCGTCCCGCTTTTACTCTTGCTATAGAATCTATCAAATATATAAGGCAAGTCTTCTTCCGCTATACCTTTACCGTTATCTCTAAAATATAGCTTATTATTCTCTGTTCTAATCTCTATTTTTACGTTCCGGCCGCCGTACTTATATGCATTGGTTAATAAATTAGAAAGTAAATGCTTAACATAATGCATTGAGCCGAAAAATGAGAAATTATCTACAATATTAATATCTACACCGTCTTTCTCAGGGTTCAGGAGCTTGTATTCCAATATGCTTGCGGTCACGCATTCTTCTATAGTAATATTCTTCTTATCATCGGCAATTACTGTGCTTTTTAAAGAAGCAAGAAGCCCGTCGACCGTACTTATACCCTGAGAACTAACTTTAGTAAGCATTTGACTGAATTCTATTAAGGTATCACCGTCTCCTTTATCAAATGTGACAGTATAGATTTCTCCCTTTACATTCTTATTACTAAAGGCTCCATGCAGCAAATTATTTATAGTCTGCGCGCACATATTAAGAGTTGCAAGCGGGCTTTTCACCTCATGTGCCATTGCACCACCAAATACATGCATTGCTTCTACTCTCTCTTCCTGTTCTTTCTCACGTTTTCTAAGAAAGAACAAGGTGGAAAACAAGAAGAATAGATAAATATATGCAATGCTACTTACTGTTGTAATTTCCTGTAGAGATTGTATGCTATGCCCTGTTTTATTGAACAGAATAAAGCCGCAAATCATTCCAATAGAATATAATAATAGAAACCTCCTTGCATCCACAAATAAATAAAGCGAGAATGCAGATAATATACTATTAATCACCCAAAATGGGTCTTTATGCCCAACAAACATCATATAACTTGATACAAACGGCAAACAGAAAGTCAGTAAAAAGTACCAATAGTAATGAAGGTACTTTTCTATAAGTTTTTTGCTAGCGATAAAATGCCTGAATAATAGTACTAAACAGAAAAAATATCCAATTGCTAAAAGATAAGCAAATACCATATGGTCAGGGTTTGAGGTTACGTCCAAGCTATAAAGAAAATAGTAAGATAAGGTAAAGATGCAGAACCTTTTAACATCAATTTTATGCTCTCCTGGATATTCGGAAAGCAAGCTAAAAATACGTTTGAAAAATATATATATGCCTTGCGCTAGCCCTATAAGCCTTTCCTTAATTCTAGTAACAACTTTATTCTGTGTTTGTGAAAAGGAAGAGGCCATCTTAATTTGTTTAAATATGATTTGATAATAGTGCATACCAAACAAACCTATAGCACTACCAATATCACCTAGAGTTATACTTATAATAGCAAATTCACCCGCAACAATCCTACCTATTAAAGTAAATAATATAGCAAAGACTACACTTGCAATAAATGATTTACTATTAGTTTTAAATCCTAAAAATCCTGCTATAGTAGGTATTGCAATTAATGGCTCCCAAAAATTAGCCACTAGCCATACCAAATCCAAAATGTTTTTACTATATTTTATAAGCACTAACGATGATATAGCGAGTATAACTGTAATGATCCTAAGAGATACAAGTTGTGCTCTATTACTGAGGTTAATACGTAATATATTTAAAATATCATTAACTAAAATGATGCTTGCTGAGTTGATCGTGGCTTCTGCCATAGACATAATTATTGCCATTAACCCTGCTACCATTATTCCTTTTAGAATAGGTGGTAAAAGAGTTATAAATTTAAGTAATGTTTCATCAGGTGTAATATTTGGAAATACTACCCTCATTTTATAAGCTATAAGGCATAGTGCTGCTGAAAAAGGTATAGATATTAAAGCAATCATATTTAATGTCTGCTTAAGCTTCCTAGTATCATTTGCAATTAAGCATCTTTGTATAAAAGCAGCATCTACTCCCGGTAATAATGCAAAGACTACAAAACTAGCTAACAAACTGGTATTATCATTATTTAATACTATATATAAATGAGATTGTGGAAGATAAGCAATTAAACTTTTAAGCCCTCCTGTACTGGTAAAAGCAATAATATAAGCAATAGGTATAATAAAAAAGAAAATTGTAGATTTAAAAATCTCAGTATGAATTACCGCTCTTATACCTCCTAATGTAGAATATAATGTAATAATTCCATATCCAATTAATATCCCATAAGCAGTTTCTATTCCTAAAAAATAATTAAATACAAAACCTAAAGCTAAAGCTTGAGCAGCGATACTTCCTAAACTTATAACTGTTGACGATAAAGCTACAATCCACCGCCCAGGAGTACCATAAAGCTTATACATTATTTCACCCAGTGTAACACATCCCTTAAACTTTCCAATATTTGATCCTATAATTTTAGTAGTAATTAACCAATATAAAGGCTCCAGCATTTGCCTAATAACAAATATAAGTCCAAACTCATAAATCTTCCCTACTATACCTATGGTACTACCTGCCCCTGTAGCAGAAGCATATATTGTACAAACTAATACAGTTACTGAGATATTCTTATATCCGATAGCAAATTCTTTTAAGGATTTTATTTTTACACTTTTAAGCAACCCAATTAATAGGCATAAAATTAAAAAAGCGGTTACAATTGCTAAATCTATATAATTTAATTTCAAAAGAATTATCCATTATTCAAAAAATCAGTTATTTATATTATAAATAACTTATAATTGAATGCAATTAAATATTATTTAACCTTAATATAATGGAAAGATAATATATAAAGTTTTTTAAATTAAAACTTTAAACCTTAATATCATTCATGATTTTTCATGTTATTGAAAAAAGAAGCGAGGTATATCTTAAATAAAATATGAGAAAAAAAATATATAGAGTGCAAAATAATAATACATCCTGTTAAGTAAATTTTTAAACTTAAAATTGACTACTGTACAGCCATAAAATTTATCTTAAAGACTAATTTTTTAACTTAAACTATAGATATTTATTTATAAATTTATTAATATAAATTAATTCTAGGTGTTTTAAATGTTAAAACTACTATATAAATATATTTTTATTTGTCCTTTCCATTACCACAGAATATTGGACTCATTACAGCTTTTGCTTGAGAATAAATTTTATATTCCAATTCTCCATATGCCAATAGTTTTGGATTAATTTCTTTTATAGAAGAAAATAGAAAAGCACTCAATGCAAGGCTTCCTAGCAGAAATATTTTTTGATAAATAGCCATTTAACAACCTCTTTACTTCTATATTATAAATTTTAGCTAAACTTAGTTTCAGCTTAGTATTTTTACAATATATTTTTTATTAAAATATTGCTAACAAATAATTATTTGTTGCTAAAGAAAAAAAGTTGTAAATTATAATAATTAAGTAAGAGTAATATTATGTCTTTATTTTAGGAGTTTGTTTCAAAATTAAGTATGAGCCTTGGAATGGCTACTTTATTATATGCATATGTCAAGGTTTTCAGCTTATTTATTAGGTATTAATTAAAGAATTCAGGGGTAAATACATTATACATAAATCATTTATAATGCAGAAGAATTTGTATATCACACCTGAATTCCAAAGAATTAATTTTTATACTTTATTTTTTTTACATCATTATGCAGCAACCTTTTCCACTAGTATTTTGATGTGATAGCTCTTTTACCTTTCCAGTTTTTTCCAACAATTATAAGCTTCTTTCATCTATCTTTATGTCTTTTGGAGCAACTTGTGTAATTAGGTCTAAGGCAGAAGTATGTTTATGGTTACGAAGATTGATATCGACGCCATTGGCTAGCATCCAACCTAAGAAAGGCATACTACTTTTTACTGTAGACCATCGTATTTCTGCAACTATTTTAATAGGAACATCTTCGCTACCTCTGGTTGCTTTATCATAAGTAAAAAGAAGAGTATGGCGCAAAAGCTGCATATAGGAGTTAGTAAAGAGGGATTAATAGTTTCACGTATTATGACCAACCATATTACTGATGACCATAAATGTTTAGAATCATTAATACAAAGCGCAGATATAGAAAAGATAACTGAGATTTTAGCTGACATTGGCTACGATAGTAACAATACGTATATTATATTAGAAAATAAAGGTATTAAAGCTACAATAGCACCTCCCAAAAGTGCCAAGACATCTTATACACAACCTAGGTCTGATACCATAAACTATATTAAAGAAAAAGGTTACCATGTGGAGCGTAATAAAAATAAGTATGGTAGAAGAGAAATTATAGAAAATACTATTTACCGATATAAAAGCATTATAGGGGCTAAGCTAAGATCTAGGAAATGGGATAACCAAGATGCTGAGACTTTACTTGGTTGTCATATACTCAATAAAATGACTAACCTGGGCATGACTCATTCTGTAAAACTCACTTAACTCACATGGGTAAAGGAAGAGTATTCCTTGATTCTGATTTGAGCAACAATGCCGTTTTCATCTATATTTACTCGTGAGCGCTTTTCACCTCTTACTTTGTCTGCCCAAAGAACACCCACATTTCCCACATTTTCGGATCTGAATATCTGCTGTGAAAATACCATTCCGGAATTTTCTTCCTGCGTCTGCGGAATTGACTCTTCTATTAAGTTAGCTTTTCTCTTTTTAATCTCAGTGCTTTCTAAATTTTTAACTCTTTCTTCATCCGCCCTATTTTTTCTCTTTTGAAATTGATCTTTGAAAGAGTCTGTTATTTCAAGCTCATTTAACGGTATAGTGGTATCAAAAATATATTGGTACCCTTCGTCATAATTTACTAATTCTACTAACTTGGAGCGGATATTAAAGGAAATACCTACATGCGAAAGAGTAGTTTGTAAAAATGATAAAAACCCCTTATGTTCTTCCGGAGAAGGAAAAGCTTGATTGCTATTCTCATAATCTCCTATAAACTGAAAAGGATAATCCATTAATTCTGGATCCGTAGCTGCTATAGCAATATTTGTGATATAATATTTCTTTGCTTTCTCTTGAATTTTTTCTCTTAATTCAATTAATTTTGCAGGGTTAAACATTTTAAGCCTCTTTCGGGATTTTTTTATTATTATACTAAATAATACTAAATCTTCAAATAAACTATAAAGGAGTATTCTGGATATCTTTATCTTTATTTTTTCTTATCTCCTCTCTCTCAGAAAATCTTTTTGTATTTCCCACAGTATCAGGGCTATCAGGGTTCTTTGATTTGTTTATAACTTCTGGTGTTTTTATATCTTCTTCGGTACGACTTTTTTTAGATGCTTTAATATAAAGATCCGTTTCTTCCTGTTCATTTTCCGTCCTTAATTCCGTTATTTCACAAGAAGTTGAGGTTGATTCAACTTCTTCTTCTAAAGGCCTTTTTTTATTCTCTCCGTAATTTGTTTGTATATTATGTGCTTCTTGCGTACTACCAATTGTTTTCCGGAAGTTGTTATTCCTTTATTTGTTCTCTCTATAAAATGACAAGATATAATGATGCTGATATTATTAATATAAAATTTGAAGCATAGAGCTCATTAGCTTATAATTGGTAAGCTAGCAGTATTACTTACGGAATCACTACCACATTTATTATCTCCACTATATTCATCTAATAATTCTAAAGTTCTTCCTTCCAGAATTCTTCCGTTAAATTTAAATTTATCTTACTAAGAAAGTCATCGCTCTCGTGGTAATGAATGATTAATGAATTATCTTTATTTTGGCTAAACAAATCTTTAAGGCTAATTTCTAGTGGTATGTCAGTTTTATTATTACAATAATTCTTATCTAAATTATTAGTATTGAGTGAGTTTGCATCATACTTGTATTCTATACTTATATTTTGATTAATAGCACTTTCATAAATGTCCATAAATTTCTTATAGAAATACTTATCACCATATTGTATTAACACACACTCATCGGTTTTTATATACCCACTTATCCTTACAAGAGGCATTATAACAGAGCTGGTAAAAATTTCTTTGAGCATACTACCGGGAGATGCTATTGGTAATAAAGGTATATTATCTAAAAATAACGTATGCTTATTATTTATGAACTCCAGTAATGTTGATAAACCTAGTTTATCAAATATTTGGGTGGCTAAAGGAGAAATAAAATTTATAGTTGGTTTTACTATATTATCAGCAGTAATCTTACCTGCTAAAACTTTTAATTCAGCCTTTCTTAAGGTATCAATCCAAAATTCTGCGTTAATTATTGTATCATACCATGAATTTATATCTGTTCTATCAAGTTGATTTGTTTTCATTATGGTCATTGCATCAAGAAAAGCTCTAGCAGGAATTTCACACATAGAATCCCTAATAAAAACATTTCCAACCCCCTGCGAAAGTAAAGTAATCTTACAAACCCCTTTTAGAATATCTGAAACAGGGCGATGAAGTTCATATTCTTTAGTTCCGTGTTTTAAACCGATCCACCACGCAGCTAAGCTCTGTGTACCTTTTATTATGTCTGTAAAAAAGCTACCGGTATAAGGATTAGCAAGCATGTTAGGTGCAATTGTAGGAAAAGCTGTTAAGACAATAGGTATAGCTTCGGTTTTTATGGTAGCCATTAAAAGAAGTTCAGAAAATGAAGGAAATTCTTTATAGATATTATTTACTGTTACATAAAAAGGTTGATACATATAATCACGGAAAACCAGTTGGGTTGATTTTGTAAAGTAATTATAAATGGTGCTAAGCCACAATGTTTCTTGCATAAAAATATAAAATACTAATTTGACTATTACATTATATTATTGATAACGAAACTTTTAACAAAGTAAAAAAACATATTTATTTAATGATTACATTAATTACGAGCAAAATTAAAAACTTAAATATATTATTAATGTTAAATTTTATCTTATAAAGATATTTTAGAAATATGAACTAAAAATGGAAACTATTGAAGTAAGTGTATAAAATTCCATAGTAAAAAAAAATAAGCAACTAAAAATATTAAACCACCATACAAGCTCTCAATAATGAAAGCTGCTTTTCCAAAAAATAGCTTATAAATAAAATATATATTTCTTATTTATAGGCTGGCCTTATTTTATATAGTTCAACTCGCGATAAAGTGTAGAGCGGCCTATTTGTAATTACCTTGCAGCATTGGTTGGCGATACACCTGATTCAATTAACTTTAATGCTGAATCGAATTTTTCTTTATCTAAGGTTGGGCGCCCGGGTTTTTTACCTTTTAAACGTGCAGCATTTATACCTTCTTTGGTACGCTCTGCGATTAATCGCCTTTCAAAATTGGCAATCGCACCAAATACATGAAATATTAATTCACCCGCAGCAGAAGATGTATCAATCTTTTCTTCTAAAAACATTAAACCAATCTTATGTGCTTTAAGGTGCTCTACTGTTTCAAGAAGCTCTTTTAGACTACGCCCTAAACGGTCAAGCCGTACTACACAGAGTAGATCATTAGGCCTTACATAGGCAATCAGTGCCTCAAGACCCGGTCGTTTAAAAACCTTACCACTAATCACATCTTCAAATATCTTTATAGCTCCTATTTCATTCAAACGTTGACGTTGTGCGTCTAATTCCTGTTGTTGTGTTGACATTCGAGCATATCCTAAAATATTACCCATTACTTGCTCCTCTTATAAATACTTAAAAATTACTTAATCAGGTGTCCCTAAATCGCTCGTTTATTAGACGCTCCTATACTTGTTATAATACTTTATCCTTACTTAATAAACGTTGATAGTACAATAATACTTATCTAGAGCATATGCATTACTCAACTATAACAAGCAAAGGCCAAGTCACTATACCGGCTGAGGTAAGAGAACTACTAAGTTTGACAACAGGAAGTAAGATTGAATTTATACCTTACAATGACTATATTATTGCCATCCCCCTTAATAACTCAAAGAGGGTATAAATATTCTAAATCACAAATTACTTTAGCTATTAGATCTCTTCTAAGTACCCAAGAATTTATATTTGAGCACTTAGAAGCTGCATGGCTAGCACTTGAGGTTTATGAAAAAAATAATGCTGATTTTTCTGATGCTTTAATTGGTGAGATAAATAGGCTTAAAGGTTGCTCCACTACTTATACTCTAGATACAACAGCTTTGAGTCTAACTTTTTTTCAGACTCTTGAACTGTAGTTTAAAAGGAGGAGTTAGAAGGCAAGCAAGAATCATATTTTACTTACCTTATTTTAAAAAATTCTATCCGAGTTTTGACTTTAATATTATAGAGATTCAATTCCTTCCCAAGATAACTGAATCTGGTTAAGCATTTGCCCATTATTCATAAATCCCTGCTCAATACCTTCATAGTAAGGAGATAGCTGTTTGGACACTATTCCGCCATTTGTATCACAATGCCACTTATCTCCACAACACCAGGTAGTATGAACATAATAATTCATTCCATCATTTGAATTACCTTTCGCATCATACCAGCAAATCATACCTGTAGTACTATACCTACCACTTACGGAAAGAGTACTATCCGTAAATAATAAACTATCAATTATTGCGCCCCAAGTATTACCACAAACCCCTGGAGGGACAGAATGAGCAGCCCAAGAATTTTCATCACCATTTTTATATAAATTAGCTATACATAAAGGAAATGTATACTTTATGGCTTTTAGAAATGCTAAATCAGTATTAGTTATATTGACTAAATCATTTACAATATTTTGTGTTATAAAATCGCATTCTTCAGGATTATCAAAGCACCCTAAAGCACTTTCTGACGGATCATTATAATTAAGTATTTTTCCGATATTGTATTCGATTTCCTTTTCGAAAGTTTTTATGTTTTTATATAGTTTAGAATTTGTATTCCAAGTAACCGGGTAGTGGTTTATTAATTGATCGGAATATTGTTGGTAAGATTTATTTGTTTCCAAAAGTTCCGACAGTAAATTTCTATCTTCTATAACAGTCGAATTTACTAGTGTTTTAGGCGGAGTTAGCCCTATATGGTCAATTTTTTCAGAGTGAGCAAAGCCGGTACCTAAAGGGGTTAATCCGGTATTGTTCTTAAAAGAAATTTGAGTTGAAAAATCATTTACTGCATAATCAAGTAAGCCGCTAGCTGCTTTTATACAATTATCCATTGCTTTAAGATCGCATGTTAAAGCATAATACTTTCCACTACTGTCTTTGTTCAATATTCTAGAAAGTTGGCTGGGGTCTCCTCCTACTTGTAAGGCTTGTATGGAAACTGACCCGCCAATATTTAACGCATTTGCTATTTTCTGAATTTCTCCGGATGCACTAAAAATATTGCCCCACGAGGCGCTTGCTTTAGCTTTAAATTCTTCTTTTTCATAATGGTTGGCAAAATTAAGATTTATACTCATGGTAAGTAAAGCTCCTTCATCATAAGAATCAATATACTTATCTCCACAAATTAACCCAAAATATGGCTTAGCTTCATTACTATTATATATTTCTCTTCCAAACGCATTTAACACATTCTGCCCGGCGCCAGCTAATTGTACTTTTACTCTATCAGCCATATATTGGAGGTAGTTTAGAGACATTGAATAATAATCATCTTGGATAGATTTCATATACTCTGCCTCAGCACTTCCTGAAAATATTCCGAATTTCCCTTTGGAAGTAACATCTATTTTAAGCATTTTTTGAAGTTCTGAAAAAGAGTATGCTGTATTTAACTTTACCTCACCATGTTGGCCGGATGAAAAGGTAGTGACATTATAGCAATGTTGTGTTGATAATTGTTGTGAGTCGCTTGAAAAGCCATATCCGGCATACCCACCTCCTTCGTATGTTGGCTCCAGGTAATTAACCAGTTTATCTTTTAATTCATTTTTCAAGCTTTTGTTATTAAAAGGAATTTTATTTATTTTAGACATAAATCCTCCATTATTGGCTGTTATTTAATGATTGATACTTATCAATATAAAAGTATTCTAGATTCATAATATTTATCCTAAATGAATTACTTTTATGCTTTGTAAAGCTAAGTTAATTTCAATTTGCAAACTATTGGGTAAGATTACTTAAGTAAAAATCACGTATTTACATTCAAGAATAGTTGGTACCTAAAAGGTCTTACTTGGTTACATTAAACAATATTTCATTATTATTTTTTGTTTTAATAAGCTAAATAGAAGTTCTATTTTTAATATAACTTAACCTATCTACTTAATTATATTAATGTCACTTTTTAGATACATTGAAACCAATTGTGAACGATGGTTATACCCTGACTTCAATTTAATATTGTTAAGATGAACTTCTACAGTACGATCCGATATACCTAAAATATTAGCAATCTCCTTAACACTTTTTCCCAGAGCTAAGTTTTGCAAACACTCAACTTCCCGTTTAGTAAGGTTAATGCAATTATTTTCAGTAATATTAATACTATAATTTTGAATTTGTATATTTTTAGTTGTAATTTGTTGATCGTTGTTTTGCTTTATAATACTTAAAACTAACTCTTTAGGCAATTTCGGAAGACTTATCTTACTTGAAATAAGGTTTTCAACTAAGCTTCTACTATGATGATTAAAATATAAAATAAATTGCTTTAAAAAACTTATGTTATCTAATAAAAATAAATCTCCTTGCTCATGCGTACAGTCCATTACAAAACTCCAGCATTCAATAATATCATGTTTTTTTTGAAAAAAGGAAATCCCGTTACCTACATTAAATTTATCTATTAACATTGAATCATTACCATCAAGAAGTTTTGTAGACCATAGAAAATGATTAAGTTTTCCAATAGGTGTTGATAGTACTTCTGATAAGTATAATCTATTTGCTCTATGGTTATTAAATGCATCAGAACGTATAGTTTTACAAAACTCAAGCCAGTTACGGTTATAATTAACAAGGGTTAGAACTGAGTAATCAGTAAATATCCTATCGTAAGCAAACTTTATATTTCCTTCCTCAAGAGGCTTGCATATTTCATTTAATTCACTTTGAACTTCAATTGCATAATCCCAAATATCTTTCATTAATTTTTAAAATTATTGTGAGGTTATAAACTTTTTTATACTTATTTAGGTAATGTTTCAAGAACTATAGTTTAAAGAGGCATTGCCAAGCTGTTAAGTATAAAGTAGGTATGATATAGGCATATGACTATCCTATATGGAGATAAATATGGCTAATAAGTGTAAAACTTATGTGGCTTAACTTAAATATTGAAATTTATTATCCTTATTATCCTTATTATCCTTGCTTACAACCTTTTCATGTTAGAGAACAAAACTTTTTGCTAATAATAAATAGTAAATTATAAAAAAAGTTTATAGCATATTGAAAAAAATTATTAGGTCTTTGTTTTTCCTTTACTTTCTTGCAATCTTCTATTTTCATCTTCAGTATATCGTCCTAATACTTCTCTCTCTTGAAGCTTTTCGGAGCTTATATCTTGAGAAGAAGCACTTAAGCCTTCCTGATATCCTCTGGAATACTCCTTTTTGCTTATAGATCTAGAAATATTTGCTATAATCTCAAAATGCTTTATATCTTGTGTATAATGCTCATTATCAGCTTCATGATTAATTTCTCTCATTTTGTCTATGGAAAACCCTAAAACTTCCATAATATTGGCAGCATTATATTCTAAGCCTTTAAAACTTTCAGATTGCATAAAGCTAATAATCTTCTCAGCATATAATTTATGAAGCTCAAATTTCTCCATTATATCGGTTAAACCACTAGCTTGTTCGATTAAAAAGTCTATTTGCTTTTCTGATGCTTTTGTTAGCCCTTCATCGGTTAATTTTTCTTCTATTGTACTCCTCCAGGTTCTTGCCTTAACATCAGTTTCAATATCACTAGGCGAATTATCAGCATACTGCATTGAACTACTACCCATAGAAGTATGGTGTGATTTTATTTTAATACCTACAACTTTACCTAACTGTTCACTCGTAAGTGTTCCAATCTCTTGGACAACTACATATAAAGCCAAATCCTGACCTTTCTCTTCCATCTCCTGGTATATTTCAAAAGCTTCCTTGCCTAAAAAGTGTTTAAGTTGCCCGTCATTTACCTTTATTTTATTAATTATAAACCACTCAAAACTTTGACCATGATGTCCTCTTGTATAAATAGGAACTTTTATGGCCTTTCCTTCATCATCTTGGTACTCTAAGATTAATGGGTCTGAAGGATCATTAGTAATCACTAAATGACAATGTGCACAACAAAGTTTTGATAGACCTATATATATTTTATCAAGTTTACCTTTGATATTTGGCTGCTCGTCTAATAAATGCTCAACAATTCGCATCTCAGCATGGCACTTATCATTTGCTTCGCCTTCTTCTATTAATATATACCCTTCTTCTTCCTTAATTTTAAATGCATTAATAATATTATTACTGAACTTTTTATCTCCAGTTGTAAGAGCTTCTTCTACCTTCATTAAATCTTTTCTGGTTCGTATAGCTTGGTTCAGCTCTTTAGAGTTTACTACTCCTTTAATCTCTTCTGGTAGTTCCCCATGATACTCATCTAAAAGATGTATTATATTCTGTATTCGCTCTTTATCCTCTTCTTCTTTTAGCTGTAAAGCAGTACAGCATGTATCTACTATTAATTTCAGTCTGTCTTTCTGCTTTTTTCCTGGAATTATATATTTACCTTCTATACAGTTGGTAAAATATTTAAAGACCTTTACTGCTTGTTCTTTTATATGGGCTCTTTTCGCATCAGAAGAGCTACCATGCAAATGGTTAAATGCATACAGTATTTTCTTTCCATCAAAGCATACTGCTGCGCAGTCATTTATATCTGAGACAAGAAGTCTACTTAAAGAATCAAAGCGCCTTTCCTCCCAATCAAGATCACGTGATTCCCTTTCTGCATTAAGCTCATGTAAGTAATTATAAAACTCTTGTGTAAATTTTTTAAGAGTATCTCCATCACCAGATTGCAGTGCCTCTTTAATTTTCTTTTCAGGCGTCAATCTACTCTCTTCTATATATAAGGCAGCATATCTTGTTGATTCTATGTCCTTCTTTGAAAAGCTTAGTGCTTCTAATACCTTAACTGCTTTAAATTTATCAAAATAATTATTAACTGTTTCTTCTATATAAGCCTTTGAGATCTTTTTTTCATCAAGCATTTTCTTTAAAGCTTTCATAGGTATTAGGTCTTTACGTATCTGTGATCTACTTGAGATTTTCTCAAGGAGTTCCTTCACTTCTTTTGCAACCTTGGGAGCAACTTTAATCTCTTCCTCTTCTACTTCGATCTCTTTCCTATTTCTTTTTGCTTTCGTTTCTACTTTAGGACCTTGGTTTTTACCATGCTTTCTTTTACTGCTTTCCCCTCTTCTTGACATATGTCTCTCAGCTAGGTTATTCCTTTGTATTTTATTATGGCATATTTAAGATATTTTATAAATATTTTTATTTATTAGTTGATAACTATTAAGCATTCTTATAAATAAGAAATTATTCTATGCTTCTATACCCAATAACTTAAATGATCGTTAACTAGCGTTTCATCAAATGACAATACATCTTCTTCAATGCTATTTATATCTGATAATAGAGCCTTGATTCTCTCTTCAATCTCATAATTACCTCCATTTAAGTTATTAAGATAATTAAACTTTATTGATTGTTCATCTTCATTTACTGTAAATTTCTCTATTAAGTCCTGATTACTTACTCCTTGCTCTTTAAATTCTTCGCTGGCTTCTATTTTTACTTTTGCTTTTTCTTCTACATTATAGCTTTCTTCTTCAATAGTTCCGTCAGATAACTTATCACTTCTACCAAACAAATAATTACTCAAATAATTCTCTAAAAGTTTATTTGCTGTATATATTTCCTTTATCAATCTTTGGGTAGTTGAATATGAGATAACCCATTCCCTTAGCCATTCGGGTAATTCTTTCATCCAAGCAAAAACTTGATCAATAAACAACATACCAGGTAAGTCATCTTCTTTATAACAAGCATGTGTTACTACATGAATCTTATCTTCTTGTCTAATGTATAGACTATGCCCATTTTCTATATTTTCTTGCTCTTTATTATTGCTATTATCACAATTATTTATACTTTTTTGTGGGGTATTATTCTCAGTTGTTTCACCATCAGAATTGTTTTTATCATTTTCATCATAGGAATTATCATTAGTAGTACTATTTTCCTCAACTTCCATGCTTGCATCTTGATTTCTTTTTTTATTACTAAGCGCTTTTAAAATTGCTACTTCTTCAGTGTTGATTTTTCTTCCTATGCCATCAGTATACTCTACTATTTTTTCTATTACTTCACTTGGTAAATATGGAAGGTCAGCTAAGTATGTTATATATTTTAATATTTGTTCTAATAACTTCTTGTTATCTTCTCTAATTTGTAACCCTGAAGCAATAGCTTCATAATATGTGTTTAAAGCTTTTTCTCCTTTCTTTTTTAAATAGTCTTTAGGTGTTTTGCCATATTTACTTTTAATCTCATTTAATTTATCAGTTTCACATCCATATTGGACCAGTAGCTTGACCATTTCCATAAATTCTTGTTCGTTAACCTTACCTAAGCTATATCCTGAGGCTAATTGGTGTATTCCTGAGTTTAAATCTTCATCTACATGATTTGCATTTGCTCCATTTAAAAGCAAGAATTCAACTATATTAACTTTTCTAGAACATATAGCCTCTATTAGTGCAGTTATATTGTGATCTAAATAAGTTTCAATTATCTGATTAATATCTACTCCATGCTTAAGTAACAGTTTTGCTATATTTATACTTTTTTCTGAGCCATTTAACATGCTACAAACCGAATATTCCCAAGGAGATATTTTGTCTATACTCTCGTTCGGATCAACGTTATATTCCTCTAATAGTAGCCTTATTATATCTTCTTGCTTGTAACATATAGCTTTCTGCAAAAGATTTTTACCATTGCAATCAGCTGCTATTAGACTATTGTCATTTTCGATAAATAATTTGATTACTTCAATATGCCCTTTTTCAGCTGCAATGTGTACAGCGTTTATATATTTAATCTTATATTCATCGATAAGTAACTTTACTATCTTTATCTGTCCTTTTCTTGCAGCATCAAATAAGGCTAATTGTTTTTTATGATAATGATGCCTGCCATTCTCCATAATATATTGGAATACATTCACACTTCCTATACTTGCAGCTTCATGCAATGCTCCTCTTAAATTAGGTGTATCTATATTAGCACCTTGCTCAACTAGGCCTTCTAAAGCTTCTACATTATCTTCGCGTATGGCTTGTTTTAAAAGGTCTTGGAGTTGCTTTGAATCTTTCAACTTTTTTTGTGATGTTAGCTTTCTTTTCATGATACATCCCCACAAAATGTGATAAATTATATATAATTGCGGACGAGAGAATTATTAGAAATATAACATAGTTTTATCTTTTTTATAGAAATCTCTGCGTTATTGCTCAAATCAAAGTTAAAGTATATTTTCCCTTTACCCATGTGAGTTAAGTGAGTTTT
>NZ_JSWE01000114.1 GCF_000815465.1 Candidatus Jidaibacter acanthamoeba
CTTAATAATTAGCTATATGAAAAAGTACAAGTCTGTAGATTTCAAATGACGTCACTATGAGGGAGGCTGGTATCTTAGATATAAAATTAGTTATTGTAATTTAAGTGAAATGATGGAAGAGAGAGGACTAAACATCTCTCCAAGTACCATATACAGGTGGGTTCAGCATTATGCTCCTGAAATACAAAAGAAAGTTAGTTACTTTCTCAAATCTACTAATTCTTATTGGTACCTAGATGAAACTTATGTCAAGGTCAAAGGTAAGTGGCTATACTTGTACAGAGCAATTGATAGTAATAAAAATACTATTGACTTCTACCTAAGCAAAACACGTAATCACAAAGCAGCTAAATTATTTTTAACTAAATTGCTCAATAAGAAAAATACTTATGAACCAAAAAGTATCACGGTAGATGCTAATCACTCATATACAAATAACATAATTGAGCAATATCACAGACGGGTAAAATGGAAAACCAAAGATGCTATGGATTATCATAGTTATAAAACAGCTTATAATACCATCCGAGGCATTGAGACAATCAATATGTTATTCAAGGGCCAGCTTTATCACTTGCATAAGAGCTCACCTATAAATATTAAATACTTTATTGAAAGGCAATTTAACTTACCAACTCCTGATTATATATTCTAAAAAACCTCCCTAAATTAAATACTTTCACTACCTACTATTTATTCTTTGCAATGCTACCAAATTTTATTTCTCGCAACATGTATGATAAAGGAGCAGGTTAAGAAATGCTTGCAAGTAAGGCTACAAAGGGATTAGCTGACCTTTGAGGTTAGGAAGAGGAGATTCTGGTTCGCAACAAAGATTATTTAAATCTGTGGTAGTGATAAGCACCCTCTTCCAAAGGATCTTAAGCTGGACGGTATCTAAGAAAAGCTCTTAAGAAGCTTATTCTGTATTAACATGGTTAGCTATAGATTTTTTTTACATAGATAAAAAAATAATGCAAGGTAGAAGTTATGTTTGAAGGAACTCTAGGTATAGATATATCAAAGAAAGAACTAGCTGTAGCTTTGATAATTGGAAATAAAATTAGTAAGAACAAATTTGCTAATAATCAACAAGGATTTGCCAAACTTAACCAATGGTTGAGTATAAAAGCAATTAAGGATCTAAAAGTATGTATGGAAGCAACAGGTAGCTATGGTGATGAAGTAGCGGAGTTTTTATATAATCAAGGATATAGTGTAAGTATAATTAACCCGGCTTGCATTAAAGCTTATGCGTCAAGTAAACTAAAGAGGCATAAAACTGATGAAGTTGATGCTGTACTTATTGCTGAGTATGCTAATAAGAATGAATTACACCCCTATAAACCTAGGGATAGTATGCTTAAGAAATTAAGGAGCTTTTATCGTTGTCAGCAAAACCTTAAAATCCAACGTACCCAAGTTTCAAATTACCTTGAAAATGAGCATACCTTACCTGACTCTATAAGTATAATATATAGGAGATTGTTAAATGAAATAGATCTGCAAATTAAAAGTATAGACTTACTTATTGATGAATTACTAACTAACAATTCTACACTAAAAGAGCACTGCGAGAATTTGCAAAGTATACCGGGAGTTGGAAAGATTACTGCTATTGCTATACTATCTGAAGTTCCTGACTTCTCTTCTTTTAACAGTGCAAGACAACTAGCTGCATATGCAGGACTTACTCCTAAACAAAATACTTCTGGCACTTCAGTAAGAGGTAAATCAAGATTGTCAAAAATAGGCTCTTCGAACTTAAGAAAAGCTTTATATTTTCCTGCTATCTCAGCTAAATCACACAACTCAATAGTCAAAGAATTTGCCAATAAATTAAAAAACAGAGGTAAAAATACCATGGTCATTATTGGAGCGATTATGAGAAAGTTACTTCATATAGCATTCGGTGTTATTAAGCATAAAACTAAATACAACTCACAAATGTTATATACTTGACTCCATACACGGTATCACTACC